>JBILAW010000162.1:0-2863 GCA_044354025.1 Sediminibacterium sp. | reverse complement strand
GAGGGCAAAGGTAATTATAATTATCGCAATATGCAAGGAATTCTTGAAAAATATAATTTAGCTATTTTTTAAGGATATAAACCGGCAAGAGGGTTGAAGTTCCGTAAAATACCCCCTAAATTTGCTCTTGACTTCAAAAGTCTTTAACTGAACCCTATGAATATTAAGTCTTTACTGGCAAAACCCTTTGCTGGTGTCATCTATCGACAAATTCAAAAAGAGCGTATTTCTGCTTTAGCGGATCAGCAAAATATTCTAAATCAATTAGTTAAGACTGGGAAAGCGACTATATTTGGCAAGGAGCACAAATTTGATCAGGTCAATAGTCCCCTTGAATTTCAGCAAGCTGTGCCTTTAAGAGACTACGAAGCCATTAAGACATATATAGAACAGATCAAAAAAGGGACGCAAAATGTACTTTGGAAAGGAAAGCCAATCTATTTTGCCAAAACCAGTGGCACTACAAGTGGTGTAAAATATATCCCAATTACCAAAGATTCTATCAGTAACCATATTAATGGGGCCAGAAATGCCCTCTTAACTTATATGGCAACCACCGGACAGCACCAGTTTGTCAATGGTCGGATGATTTTTTTGAGTGGATCTCCTGTTTTAGAACGTGTAGCAGGCATTCCAACTGGAAGATTAAGCGGCATTGTGAACCACCATATCCCTGCTTATTTAAGAAGCAATCAATTGCCAAGTTATGAAACCAATTGTATCGAAGAATGGGAGGAGAAATTAGATCGCATTGTAGACGAGACCATTTTAAAAGATTTGACCTTAGTGGGAGGGATTCCTCCATGGATGCAAATGTATTTTGACCGAATTGTAGCAAGATCTGGGAAATCAGTTAAAGAAGTATTTCCAAATTTACAAGTCTTGGTGCAGGGGGGTGTTAATTTTGAACCTTATAAATCTAAATTGTTTGATACCATCGGCAGTTCAATCGATACCATTGAATTGTTCCCAGCGAGCGAAGGATTTTTTGCATTTCAAGATACCAGAGACCAACAAGGCTTATTGTTAAATACCAATAGCGGTATTTATTATGAATTCATCCCTTTAGCAAATATCCATGAAGCCAATCCTATTAGACTTAATTTATCACAAGTTGCATTGGGGGTGCAATATGCACTCGTGATTAATAGCAATGCAGGATTATGGGGCTATCATATTGGTGATACAGTGAAGTTTGTGAGTATTGATCCTTATAGAATTATTGTCACAGGAAGGGTGAAACATTTTATTTCGGCATTTGGAGAACATGTGATTGGGGAGGAAGTAGAAGCAGCGATGTTGCAAGTGGCAAACGAAATGAACGCCTCTATTGTAGAATTCACTGTGGCACCTTATATCGCACAAGGCGAAGGAAAAAGTTACCATGAATGGTTGGTTGAATTTGAAAGACCACCATCGGACATGGAACTGTTTAAAACTAAATTAGATCAAGCCATGTGTGCAAAAAATGTATACTATCAAGACCTGATTGCTGGGAATATTTTAGCACCATTGGTTTTGACAGTCCTTCCTAAAAATGCATTTATTGAGTACATGAAATCCGAAGGAAAATTGGGTGGACAGAATAAAGTTCCAAGATTAAGCAATGATCGAAAAATTGCAGACGCATTGCGCAATCAATTAGGCAAGTAGCCAGAATAGAATAAAAAGCGTATTTTTAACCTCAAGTAAACAACTGGATGAGTCAAAAAAGAATTGCCATTTTCGGATCTACAGGTTCCATTGGGAAACAAACCCTAGAGGTGATCGCGGCGAACCCAGACTTATTTGTCGCTGAGATTTTGACGGCGCATGCAAACGAATCCTTATTAATTGAGCAAGCATTATTATTTGAACCCAATATTGTAGTGATTGGGGACATTGGAAAATACGCGATTGTAAAAAAAGCATTAGAAGGCAAACCAATTAAAGTGTTTGCTGGAGAAGAAGCTTTAGAACAAGTTGCCGCCATGGATTGTTATGATTTTATGATGGCGGGCATTGTAGGTTTTGCTGGTTTGAAACCAACATTGACTGCAGTTGAAAATGGCAAAGCAGTGGGCCTCGCAAATAAAGAAACTTTAGTTGTAGCAGGCGATATTGTCATGCGCACAGCAAGAGAAAAAGGTGCTGCTATTATTCCAGTAGATAGCGAGCACTCGGCCATTTTCCAATGTCTTGTTGGTGAAGGCAATAATCCCATCGAAAAAATTATTCTCACAGCGAGTGGGGGTCCTTTTTTAGGAAAGAAACCTAATTTTTTAGTGAATGTGAAAAGAGATCATGCTTTGCAACATCCAAATTGGAGCATGGGTGCAAAAATTTCAATTGACTCTGCAACCTTGATGAATAAAGGATTAGAAATGATTGAAGCGAAATGGTTATTTGATTTAAGGCCAGATCAAATCAAAGTGGTGGTGCATGCACAAAGTATTATTCATAGTATGGTTCAATTTCAGGATGGCAGTATTAAAGCACAGATGGGTTTGCCTGATATGAAATTGCCTATTCAATATGCAATGGCTTTTCCAAAAAGATTGTCAAATGATTTTCCAAGATACCATTTTGACAAACCTAATACATTGACTTTTGATGAGCCTGATGTAAAGACCTTTAGAAATTTAACCTTGGCGACCGAAGCATTGCGCATTGGAGGCAATGTACCTTGTGTATTGAATGCTGCAAATGAAATTGCAGTGTATGCATTTTTAAAAAATAGAATTGGATTTTTAGATATGACAGATCTCATTGAAAGAACATTAGAGAAAATTGAATTTATCGCTCATCCGAGTTTGGATGATTATTATGAAACCGACGGAGCTGCAAGAGATTTTGCTGCTTCTTTAATACAACTATAAAAACA
>JBILAW010000057.1:0-11303 GCA_044354025.1 Sediminibacterium sp. | reverse complement strand
TGCTAGATTATTTGGAGCAAGAGTAGAAAAATTTTATTTATTCTTTAATCCTGGATTTAGTTTGTGGAAAAAGAAAATAGGAGATACAGAATATGGATTAGGTTGGATTCCTTTTGGAGGCTATGTGAAAATTTCAGGCATGATTGATGAAAGCATGGATAAGGAGCAGTTGAATAAAGCGCCTGAATCTTATGAGTTAAGGTCCAAACCTGCTTATCAAAGATTGATTGTGATGTTAGGTGGTGTCATTGTGAATGTGATCTTAGCGATTGTGATTTTTATAGGTATTGCTTGGTTTTGGGGGGATAATTTTTTGCCTGCAAAAAATCTAAGTTATGGCATACATCCTTCAGAGATTTCTAAAAAAATGGGATTGCAAGACGGAGACATTATTGTTGCATTGGATCAAAAAGAATTAAAAGATTTCTTTGAATTAGAATCTAAAATAGTTCTAGAAGACCCAAAAACAATTCAAGTTAAAAGAGGAGATAGTGTATTGAGTTTAGCTATTCCAACAACGATAGCTGCTGAATTGGCAAATGCAAATAATTCAACCGCATTTGTTGTGCCTATGTTCCCAGTGATTGTGGACTCCATTGGAAAAACGGCAGTCGTAGTAGAAGGTAGCTTTCAAAAAAATGACACTTTATTAAGTATCAATGGACAATCGGTGAAATACCAACATGAGTTCATTGAAGTGAAGAAAAAGTATAGTGATTCATTGGTGACCATCCTTGCTAAAAGAGGAATGGATACAGTGAAGATTAGAACCTTAATTAACAATAAAGCACAGCTTGGTTTGTTTGTAAAATTACCAATGCAACTTTTTAAAACAGTGCATCAGGAGTATAGTTTTGCCGAAGCAATTCCAACTGGCATCCAAAGATGTTTTACTACATTGGATAATTATGTAACGGGCATCAAGCAAATTTTTACAGGAAAAGTGAATCCGAATGATTCACTTGGAAGTTTAATCAGCATAGGGAATACATTTCCATCTCAGTGGGATTGGGAGCGATTCTGGACTTTGACAGCCGTATTTTCGATCGTATTAGGCTTCATGAACGTATTGCCTATTCCTGCATTGGATGGGGGACATGCTTTATTTATTCTATTTGAAATGATTACAGGGCGCAAGCCAAGTGACAAATTCATGGAATATGCTCAAATTGCCGGAATGATCTTGATGTTTGGTCTAATGTTATATGCATTGGGATTGGACTTCTGGCGTTTATTTAAGTAGGCCACTATATAAATCCATTAATTAGTTGTAATTTTGTACTTGCTTTAATCGCAGTAATTGGGGTCGTATGGTTTTGACAGCAAGCGTAGCGGTTGGGGTAAGCATGTAGTGCGTTGGGTAATTAGCACTTTAATCTGAATACCAAACAATCAAAAGGCGAAACAAATTACGCCATGGCTGCTTAATTCAGTGAATTAACTTCCATTATGGCCGAGCGAGAAGGTAGGCCCTTTACCCGCTTCTTAGCTTAATCAAAACAAAAAGGGATGCGATAAGCATAGGCTGTGCCGCTTATTTAAGTACCATACAGCTAAGTAATCAATTGGTTTGTGTTTTTCCTGCTGATTGCCGACAAATAATAAAACAATAAACATGTAGAAGACCAATGGTAACTTTGTTTGGACAGGGGTTCGACTCCCCTCGACTCCACAAGGGTTTTATCCTTCCCAAAGATTTAGGCCCGGCCCGGTTAAAATCCGGGCCTCGCTTGATCCGGTCGGGGCTCTCAATTAGGAGACAGAAAAAAAATTTAGAAATCCAAATTCATAAAAATTAGGTTTTCGTGATTCATTGAAAATGAAAAATTGTACTTGTTTGTTGCAGTAAATACAGACTTGGAAGCACCTTTGCGCATATGATCGTGGACTTCAATAATGATCATTTTAGTGTGTGGCAACCAAGATTCATAATTTTTTTCAAACACTTCTTTTTCGGATCCTTCAATATCTAATTTTAGTAAGTCAATTGTTGACCAGTTCATTTCTTGCATAATTGATCCTATCGAATAAGCAGTAATACTGCCTGGTGTAGAAGCATCAACCTCTTCCACCATAAATGCATTGTCATTGTCTTTGGCATTAACAATAATAACCTGCTTATTATCATTCCAGATGCCGCCAAGCTTTGCTTTTACATTTGAAAAATTGACAATATTTTTTTTTAGCACTTTAAAATTTTCTTGACTAGGCTCAACTGCAACAATACTTGCGCTAGGATAACGGTGCGAAAAATAAACAGAAGCGAGTCCAATATTAGCACCACCATCAATAATGGTTGCAGGGGTATAGGGAATATGAAAATTATATTGTCCCTCTAAAAAAACCTGTTTAAAAGTAATTTTGTCGGCATATTTTTTTCTTAGATAAATAGATGTCTTGTACCGGTTAGACCTATAACAACCATCTTTTTTAAAAATGCGACGCATAAAAAAAATAAGTCCATCCGTAAAACCAAATGCATTGATGAGGGGTACTAATGTTTTTGACATATTATAAATGTAGCAATATTTAATAAAATTATGCAGTTTGAGAGGGAAATATTAATGCGTATGGACCACCTTAGTTCTGAGCGCCTATTAAAATTTGCAATATTACGTCCAAATCAAAGTCCAAGTTCTTATCCAAACCTAAACTGCCTAAAATCAATAACTTATTAACTCTAAGAATAATAAAAATAATATCTTTCAATCAAACTTAATGGCATAACTATTGTTTATAAGTAGAAGTAAATTTAACTTTACAAATCATTGAGCATATAGACTTTGGCGTATTTTTACAAATAATTATAAAAACAATTTTATACAATGGATAATCAAACCACAGACGGAGCAGCTAAATGTCCTTTTACAGGCGCGACAACACTTTCATCAAAACAAGGAAGCGCAGGAACTGGACCAGTGAATAGAGACTGGTGGCCAAACCAATTAAAATTAAATATCTTAAGACAACATTCTACAAAGTCTAATCCTATGGAGCAGACTTTCAATTATGTTTCTGAGTTTAAGTCTTTGGATTTAAAAGCAGTGAAGCAAGATATTGTGGACTTGATGACCAATTCACAAGACTGGTGGCCTGCTGATTATGGACATTATGGTCCTTTCTTTATCCGTATGGCATGGCATGCTGCTGGAACTTATCGTACCACAGATGGACGCGGTGGTGGTGGTGCAGGCATGCAACGTTTTGCGCCATTGAATAGCTGGCCTGATAATACCAATTTAGATAAGGCAAGATTATTGTTATGGCCTATTAAAAAGAAGTATGGTCAAAAATTATCTTGGGCCGACTTAATGATTTTAGCAGGTAACTGTGCATTAGAATCTATGGGCTTTAAGACTTTTGGTTTTGCTGGAGGTAGAGAAGATGTTTGGGAGCCTCAAGAAGATGTATACTGGGGCAATGAAAGAGAATGGTTGGGTGATAAAAGATATAGTGGAGACCGTGAATTAGAAAATCCATTAGCGGCTGTTCAAATGGGATTGATCTATGTGAATCCAGAAGGACCTAATGGTAATCCTGATCCAATTGCATCTGCAAAAGATATTCGTGAAACATTTGCACGTATGGCCATGAACGACGAAGAAACAGTGGCATTGATTGCAGGTGGACATACATTTGGTAAAACACATGGTGCGGCAGATCCAGGAAAATATGTAGGTAAAGAACCTGCTGCTGCAGATATTGCTGAGCAAGGCCAAGGTTGGAAAAATACATTTGGAACAGGTAGTGGAGTGCATACCATCACTTCTGGTTTAGAAGGTGCATGGACAACTACACCAACACAATGGAGCAATAACTATTTTGAAAACTTATACAAATATGAGTGGGAATTAGTGAAGAGTCCAGCTGGAGCGCATCAATGGAAACCTAAAGCTGGAGCGGGTGCAGGTACTGTGCCAGATGCACATGATCCATCTATCACGCATGCACCAACGATGTTAACAACAGATTTAGCATTGATATTAGATCCTGCTTATGCGCCAATCTCAAAAAGATTTTATGAAAATCCAGATCAGTTGGCGGATGCATTTGCAAGAGCTTGGTTTAAATTAACACACCGCGATATGGGACCACGTGCGCGTTATGTTGGACCAGAAGTGCCTGCTGAAGTGTTGATTTGGCAAGATCCTATCCCTGCTGTAAATTATAAATTAATTGACGCATCAGATGTTGAAGCGTTAAAAGCAAAAGTACTTGCTTCTGGTTTGTCTGTTTCTGAATTAGTGGCAGCTGCTTGGGCTTCTGCTTCTACTTTCCGTGGATCAGATAAAAGAGGTGGCGCCAATGGTGCAAGAATTCGTTTAGCACCTCAAAAATATTGGGCTGTGAACAATCCTGCACAATTGTCTAAAGTGTTAGATGCATTAGAAATTATCCAAAAAGCATTCAATACTTCTGCATCAGGTGGAAAACAAGTTTCAATGGCAGATTTAATTGTACTAGCTGGTGCAGCTGCAATTGAAAAAGCTGCAAAGGATGGTGGTGTAACCATTAAAGTGCCATTCACTGCTGGACGTGCAGATGCTAGTCAAGAAGAAACAGATGTGGCATCATTTGCAGTATTAGAACCAATTGCAGATGGTTTCCGTAATTATATTAAACCACGTACTTTGGTTTCTGCAGAAGAAATGTTAATTGATAAGGCACAATTATTATCCTTAACTGCCCCAGAAATGACAGTGTTATTTGGTGGTATGCGAACATTGAATACGAATTTTGATCAATCAAATCATGGGGTATTTACAAATACACCGGGCGTATTGACCAATGATTACTTTGTGAACCTAATTGATTATAACAATGCATGGAGCGCAAGTGATCATTCACAAAATGCTTTTGAAGGAGCAGATAGAAAAACTGGAACAGTGAAATTCACTGGAACAAGAGTGGATTTAATCTTTGGATCAAATTCTGAATTACGTGCATTGGCAGAAGTTTATGCATGTGATGACGCCAAAGCTAAATTTGTACATGATTTTGTTGCTGCTTGGAATAAAGTAATGGAATTAGATCGATTTGATTTAGCTTAATGGTTCAAATAATCATATACCAATGAAACAATTATTTAAAAAGGCACATCATCTTGTTTTAGTCCTTTCTATTTTATTAGTGCATATAAATATCCATGCACAAGAAAATCCACTAGAAGGGCGTTGGGATTTAACGGTAGATATGGGCGGTGGCAGATTGGCGCCTTCTTGGTTAGAAGTTCGTCACTCTGGAGTAAAAAATCTCATTGGCAGATTTGTGGCTGATGGTGGTAGTGCAAGACCTGTTGCTCAAGTTTTTTTTGATGGCAAAAAATTAAATTTTACGATTCCGCCACAATGGGATCGTACAGAAAACAATTTAGTGGTGGAAGGTGAATTAGTGGGGGATCAATTAAAAGGAACCATGGTCGCGCCTTATGGTCAAAAATACACTTGGACTGGTGTGCGCGCTCCAAGATTAAATAGTTTAAAAGAAGTTACTTGGGGCACACCAATTCAATTATTAAACAATACAGATTTAAATGGATGGGAAGCAACGGGCAAGAACAATCAATGGATGAATATTAATGGCGTATTGACTAGTGCAAAATCTGGTGAAAACATAAAAACAAAAACAACCTACGATGATTTTAAATTACATATTGAATTCAGGTATCCCGCAGGAAGTAATAGTGGGGTGTATTTAAGAGGCCGTTATGAAATTCAGATCGAAGACAACCAAGGTAAAGAACCACAAAATGTATACTTAGGTGGGATATATGGTTTTATTGATCCATGGGTGAATGCAGCAAAAGCCCCAGGAGAATGGCAATCTTATGATGTGACTTTAATTGGAAGAATGGTTACTGTTATTGCAAACGGTCAAACCATTATTTTCAAACAAGAAATTCCAGGTATCACTGGAGGTGCCATCAATAGTGACGAAGGCGCTCCAGGTCCTATTATGTTACAAGGGGATCATGGTCCAATTGAATACAGAAATATCATCATCACGCCAGCAAAAAAATAAATTACTTTAACTATTTTATAATCACAACTTCTTCATAAGGGACTCTTTCTCTTTTCCCCCAGATACCAGCTTCAGTGCCTTTTCCAACACTGATAATCATATTGACTTCTGCCATTGCTGGAAGATCTAATGCTTTCTTTACCCTAACTGCATCGAAGCCTTCCATGGGACAAGAATCAAAACCTTCTGCTGCGATTGACAACATAAATGTTTGGGCTGCCAAGGCACATGATTTATGTACCGTAATTCTTTGATCTGCTCTACCTCTCATTCTAGTCATTGGTCTAAAAGCGCCAATTAAATTACTTAAACTGCTTCTTAACGCAGTAAAAAAACCAAACCGATCTGTACTATATGCGAGTGGCATTAATTTACCATAGTAGGTCATTAATTTATCTTGATTTGGCGTGGTGTCACCTGTGATGCCTTTTTTAATCAGGTCCAAATGCCATTGTACTCTTTTCTTCCAATGATCTTGACGGGTAACAAATACCACCAATTGTTTTGCAGTTCTTGCTGCATTTTGATTTAAACAATAGGCATGAAAATCCTTTTGTAATGCTGGGTCTTTGATCCAATAAAATTCCCATAACTGCATATTGCTACTATTAGGAGCCAGTATGCTGCGTTCTAAACTTTTTTTTATCACTTCATCCGGTACTTCAACATTGGGATCAAACTTTCTGTTGGACCTTCTTTTTTCAATAATTTCTTCAAATGCTTGCGATAAAGACATATATTTTTTTAATTTTAGTAAAATTTACAACTAAGCAATAAAATTAAGCATAGTTGTTTAATTACAATTCAAAAAGAACAATTTATGATAAAGAAAATATTGTATGGTTTTATAGCCTTGGTTGTTTTAACGATTGGGCTTGCCTATACACCCATATTCGCTCATTTAAGAAATTTTGCCCAATGGGGGAAGCATTCTATTCATGATTATAAAACACATCCAACAAGGCTTGTTAAAGCAGCGAGTGTTCCTCAATATTGGCCATTAGATAGTGCTTATAATAAAGCGATTATGCCAGATTCATTATTGCTTGCATTGGATTCAAATGATACACATGCATTTTTAGTGATACAAAATGGAAAGATTGTGTATGAAAAATATTTTGATGGGTATAATTCAAAAACCTTGAGTGGCTCTTTTTCTGCCGCAAAAAGTATTATCTCATTATTAATTGGAATCGCGCTACAAGAAGGGAAAATAAAATCTTTGGAAGAACCTGTTGGCAATTATGTGCCTCATTTTAAAGAAGCAAATTTAAGTAAAGTAAAAATTGTGGATTTGTTAACGATGAGCTCTGGTACCAATTATGAAGAATTTGATAAAAGTTATTTTAGTATGAATGCTTATGGCTATTATGGTGACAACGAAGAATACATGGTTAAAAAAATGGCTTTTAAAGAACCTTCAGGTGTTTATTGGGATTACAGAAGTGGGGATACACAGGTTTTGGGATTGGTTGTTGAAAAAGCATTTGGAGATAATATTTCAAACTTAGTATCTCAACGTTTCTTGCAACCAATGGGTGCTGAAGCAGATGCATTATGGCTATTAGATGGAGACCAACAACATGAAAAAGCATTTTGTTGCTTTAACGGAGTTGCAAGAGACTATGCTAGATTTGGACAGTTGATTTTAAATAAAGGAAATTGGGGCGGGACACAAATTGTAGATTCCAATTATATTATGAAAGCGACTTCGCCAGCAACTTATTTAAAAGACCGAACGGAATCAGATAAGCCAGTTGATTATTATGGCTATCAATATTGGATTATACAACACCAGGGGATGTCTATTCCTTTTCAAAATGGCTTATTTGGACAATATGTTTTTTCAATTAAAGAAAAAAATGCAGTCGTTGTTAGGCTAGGTGAATCTAAGCCAATTAAACCTATACACCACCATCAACCCGAAATCTATTCTTATTTAGATGCAGCACTTTCAGTATTAAAATAAAAAAAGCCGCTCGATTTTCGAGCGGCTTTTTTTTATAAGATCTATTATTTAAAATAGTTTCATTGCTTTTGCAAAATAAGTCAAAGTGCCAGGAAGGGCTAACCAGAAAAATTCTCTATAAACGACTAATAAAACGATTAAAATAGCGAACCATAAAAAGAATAATGCCCAGTATTTTTTGGTGTTAGTTTGTACTTCCATTTTTTTGCTTTGTTTGTATTAATTAAATTCAGTTGCAAATATACAATAATTCTTATTTGGACCTATAAATTTGGCCCATAGGTATATTTTAAATCTACTTTCCATCCCTTGGGAGTGGGTATTATTTTAAGCTTATGGACCTTATTGTCAAAGGAATTTTGGTAATTCATGATGGTCATAGTACTATCTACAGCAGTAATTTCATTGATTTGAATGGAGGCAAGTCTGATTTGCATACGTCCTTCTTTATCTAATCCATAGTAGTTATTGGCCAATTGCTCGAATATTGCAAGGTTCTCCGCATCTTCTACCACATAGAATTTGGCTTTCTTAAAATTGCCTTGCATACAGTTCTCAATAAAATAACGCCCACCATCTAAGGGATTGTCTGCAATTTCATATTGGTCCGATGGGCTACATTGCCATAGAAAAAGCGCCAAAAAGAGGTATTTTATTTTTTGTAGATGCATAGCCAAAGTTACGTCATTAGGTAGTATTTTTGAAGCATAAAGCAAAGTCATGAAAAATTTAATGTTATTGGTTGGAATATTGATAGGTGCATCCAGTTTTGGACAACAAAAACATCCTGATTTTATGCAACAAGGGAATATTTATGAAGTGAATATTCGTCAATATACCAAGGAAGGGACTTTCAAAGCATTTGCAAAACATTTACCAAGATTACAGAAAATGGGGGTACAAACAATCTGGTTTATGCCGATACAGCCCATTTCTAAATTTGGTAGAAAAGGAACCTTAGGATCTTATTATGCAGTGGCAAGTTATACCGATATCAATCCAGAATTTGGTACCCTCGCAGATTTTAATGCCATCGTCAATCAAGCACATGCACTTGGCATGAAAGTATTAATAGATTATGTACCAAATCATTCTGGTGCAGATCATCCTTGGCTTACAACGCATCCAGATTTTTATGAAACAGATTCAACAGGGAAGCCTACTTATACTGCAGACTGGTCTGATACAAGAGAATTGAATTTTAATAATCTAGTGATGCAGGATAGTATGATCAATACCATGAAGTATTGGTTAAACGCTACTAAGATCGATGGATTTAGGGTAGACGTTGCATGGGGTGTACCTTACAGTTTTTGGGATAAATGTATTCCAGCATTAAAAAAAATTAGAAATATCTATTTATTGGCAGAAGCGGATGACGCTAAGCTTCATGAAAATGGTTTTGATGCGACTTATACTTGGAAAGAATTTCATGTCTTAAATGACATTGCTGCTGGTAAAAAAAATATTAGCGCTTTGGATACCGTGTTGCAAAATATTGAAAAAGAATTTATGAAAGGAGCGCAAAGATTGTATTTCACAAGCAATCATGACGAAAACTCTTGGAATAAAGCAGACTATGCAACCATGCCAGGCGCCATTCATACACCTTTCGCCGTGTTTACGCAAACCTACAATAGAACAATGCCTTTAATTTATAGTGGTCAAGAAGAACCTGTATTAAGACCACTGGCATTTTTTGAAAAAGACAGCATTGAATTTAAAAAATATGAGCGTGCTAATTTTTACACGACGCTTTTAAAGTTAAGAAAATCAAATAGCGCATTTGCTGATAATGCTAATTTTAAAAGATTGAATGTGAACCTTCCAGAAAAAATCATGGCATATGAAAGAAGCAATGGCCAGGATAAAGTAGTGGTGGTATTGAATTTATCCAATCAACCACAACAAGCAATGATTGATGGGATAGATGCAAGTGCATTCGAAGAAGTATTCACCAAACAAAAACTGACAGGTATTCGATCTTTACAAATGCCTGCTTGGGGTTATCAAGTTTTTGTAAAGAAAAGTGCAGTAAAATAATATTGGGTACAATCGTAATCAAAATGGTGGTTTAAAAATAACAATACATGACTAAACAATTTCTAGTAGACCAAATCAAAGCAAAGCAATCTTACTTATGTGTTGGATTGGATACAGATATTGAAAAACTACCAGCTGGTTTACCAAAAAATAAAGATGGTGTCATTGCATTCAATAAAGCCATCATTGATGCTACGGCAGCGCATTGTGTAAGCTATAAAATCAACACAGCATTTTACGAATCACAAGGTATAGCAGGATGGGAAGCCATGGAAGCAACATTGGCACATATCCCATCGACACACTTTACGATTGCAGATGCAAAACGCGGAGACATCGGCAATACCTCTGCACAGTATGCAAAAACATTTTTTGAAACCCTTCCATTTGATGCCATTACAGTAGCACCTTATATGGGCAAGGATAGCATTGATCCATTTTTAGCCTATCAAAATAAGTGGACGATTGTTTTGGGATTGACATCCAATCCTGGAAGTCAAAATTTCGAACAACAAAAATTAGCAAACGGACAATTTTTATATGAATCTGTTTTAGAACAAGTAGCAAGTTGGGGTAGTCCTGAACAATTGATGTTTGTGGTGGGCGCTACCAAAGCCAATGACCTGGAATCTATTCGGAAAATTATTCCTGCACACTTTTTATTGGTACCTGGCGTTGGTGCACAGGGTGGAAGTTTATCAGAAGTCACTGCCTATGGTAAGAACAATGAAATTGGGTTACTCATTAATGCAAGTAGGGCCATTATTTTTGCAAGTAGTGGGGCAGATTTTGCTGAAGATGCAGCAAATGCAGCGAAAGGCTATGCAGATGAAATGAAAGCATTATTAAGCTAATAAATCAGCCAATTAATACCCTTGTAATTATAGTTTTTTAAGCGCTTTCGACTACCTTTATGCCTCAATCATTATTATAAAATTACAAACCATGGCAGTAAGAGCAGATTTGTTTGAATCCCCAGATTATTATCAATTAGACGAATTGATGTCTGAAGAGCATTTAATGGTTATAGATGCAGTAAGAACCTACGTTAAAACAGAAATATCACCAATCATTGAGGAGTATGCTCAGAAGGCAGAATTCCCAAATCAAATTGTGAAGCAATTAGGTGACCTTGGATGTTTTGGCCCAACTGTACCAACTGAGTATGGCGGCGGCGGTTTAGATTATATCAGTTATGGATTGATGATGCAAGAATTGGAAAGAGGAGATAGTGGTGTGAGAAGTACTGCGAGTGTTCAAGGGTCACTAG
>JBILAW010000140.1:0-4222 GCA_044354025.1 Sediminibacterium sp. | reverse complement strand
AGAAGAGCACGCAAAATAATATTGTATTATTTTATAAGCTGAAACTTCGGCATATTTAATCCGCCTTTTTGAGCCTTGCTTTAAAGGCGGATTTTTATTTTAAAAATAGTCACATGCAAACTAAACGCATTGTAGTTACAGGAATAGGTGCCCTAACACCCATAGGGAATAATGTAGAAACGTATTGGAATAATTTAATCAATGGCGTTTCTGGTGCAGACATGATTACGCAATTTGATGCGTCTAAGTTTAAGACAAGATTTGCATGTGAAATAAAAGGTTTTGATCCAACAGAATTTATGGATCGTAAGGAAGCAAGAAAACTAGATCGTTTTGCGCAGATTGCTTTGGTAGCAAGTGATCAAGCAGTATTGGATGCGGGCATTACCAAAGACAATGTAGACCACGATAGAGTGGGTGTTATTTTTGCAAGTGGTATTGGTGGCTTAACAACTTTCACAGAAGAGGTGACTAATTTTGTGCATGGGGATGGCACGCCAAGGTTCAATCCTTTTTTTATTCCAAAAATGATTTTAGATATTGCTGCTGGACAAATCTCTATGAAGCATGGATTTAGAGGTCCCAATTATGCAGTAGTGAGTGCTTGTGCATCTAGTACAAACGCGATTATTTCAGCGATGGATAATTTAAAATTAGGCAAGGCAGATATCATTATCACTGGCGGAGCTGAAGCAGTAATAGGTATTGCGGGTATGGGTGGATTCAATGCGATGAAAGCGATGAGTGAGCGCAATGACGATCCAAAAACTGCAAGCCGTCCTTACGATAAAGACCGTGATGGTTTTATCATGGGGGAAGCAAGTGGTGTTTTAGTATTAGAAGAATTAGAGCATGCGCTTCGTCGTGGTGCAAAAATATATTGTGAAGTAGTAGGTGGAGGCGCCACAGCGGATGCCTATCATTTGACTGCTCCACACCCAGAGGGATTGGGCGCAAGAAATGTGATGAATGCTGCATTGAGAGATGCAGGGATGCAGGCCAATGAGATTGACTATATCAATACCCATGGCACTTCTACGCCTTTAGGGGATATTGCAGAATCAAAAGCCATCACAGAAGTGTTTGGAGAGCATGCCTATCATTTAAATATCAGCTCTACCAAGTCTATGACAGGTCATTGCTTAGGTGCTGCAGGTGTGATTGAAGCGATTGCTTGTATTCAAACTGTGATACACGATATCATTCCGCCAACCATCAATCATTTTACAGATGATCCAGATTTAGATCCCCGTTTAAATTTCACTTTTAACAAAGCAGAAAAGCGCGTTGTCAATGCCGCTTTGAGTAATACATTTGGATTTGGTGGACACAATGCTTGTGTGATTGTTAAGAAATACAAAGCTTAACTAAGCCTAAGATGAAGCGCTTATACCAACTTATTTTTTCTTTCAGAAAATCTGAATTTGAAAAAAGCGTGTACATGTTAATTGGATATCAAACAACTAAAATGGTGTTATTTCACACCGCATTCAACCACCGATCTTTAAAAGAAAATCCATCAGAGAACAATGAAAGGATGGAATTTTTAGGCGATGCTATTATTAGTTCAGTCGTGGCCGAATACCTCTTTAAAAAATATCCCTACAAGGGCGAAGGTTTTTTAACCGAGATGCGCAGTAAGATGGTGAACAGACAGCAGTTGAACCATATTGCGATTCAAATGGGGTTAAAAAAAATGACCCGTTTTAATAAATTAGATGGTGGATTAAAGAGTAGTCAAATTTTTGGTAATACCCTAGAAGCCTTAGTGGGCGCAATCTATCTAGATAAGCAATATAATTTTACAAAAAAATGGATCATCGAAAAAATGATTCAACCTTATTTGTTCATGGACGAATTAGAACAAATAGATATCAATATTAAAAATAAAATTATTGGCTGGGCTTTGAAGCAAGGCAAACAAATTGATTTTGTTTTAGCTGACGAACAATTAGAAGGAAGAAGAAGATTGTTTACCATCAATATTGTCATTGACGGCGAAGTCATTACTTCTCAAAAAGGATTTACAAAAAAAGACGCCAGTCAAATTGCAGCTCAAAAAGCGATAGAGATTTTACAAATTACGTAGGCAAATTATAAAGGGTTATTTATTTTTTAGATTGGCATATTTCAATCAAGACCCCGCCTGCATCTTTTGGATGCACAAAGCAAACCAATTTGTTATCAGCACCCATTTTTGGCACCTCATTGAGCAAGGTGAATCCTTCTTTTTTCAATCTTTCCATTTCTGCAAGAATATCTGGCACTTCAAAAGCAATATGGTGTAATCCTTCCCCTTTTTTAGCAATGAATTTTGCAATGGGGCCATTCGGGTCTAAGCTTTCTAATAATTCTATTTTAGCCCCATTTTGTAAAAAAAACGCCGTATCCACCCCCTCGCTGCCAACTTGTTCCGTTTTATAGCAGGACGTGCCAAGAAGGCGCTCATACAAAGGAATACTTGTTTTTAAGTGATTCACCGCAATGCCAATATGGTCCACCTTATAATCCATCTTTGCTTGTTTTACGAATTGGGAAAAAAATGCCACCTAAAGCTAACGAAATCCTACATATTGATATTCAATCTTTAACTTTGAGCCTTAGACAAATATAAAATAGAACTATGTTAAAATTACCAATTTATCTTGACCATAATGCAACTACCCCGATGGATCCTAGGGTTTTGGAGGCGATGATTCCTTATTTCACCGAAAATTTTGGAAATGCGGCAAGTAGGAACCATTCTTTCGGATGGCATGCAGAGGAGGCAGTGGATTATGCGCGTGAGCAAATTGCTCAATTAATTGGTGCAGACCCAAAGGAGATCATTTTTACTTCTGGTGCAACTGAGGGAGATAATTTAGGCATCAAAGGCGTTTACGAAATGTACGCAAGCAAAGGCAACCATATCATTACTTGTACTACAGAACATAAAGCGGTTTTAGATACCTGTAAGCATTTAGAAAAATCAGGTGCAGAAGTGACTTATTTAGAAGTACAACCTGACGGATTAATAGACTTAAAAGCTTTAGAAGCTGCAATGAGACCAACCACTATTTTAGTGGCGATCATGTATGCAAATAACGAGATTGGTGTAGTGCAACCAGTAAAGGAAATTAGTGCCATTGCTAAAAAACATGGTGCTTTGTTCTTTACAGATGCAGTGCAAGCGGTAGGTAAAATACCGGTAGATGTGAATGCGGATGGCATTGACTTGATGGCATTTACTGCACATAAAATGTACGGCCCTAAAGGCGTTGGTGCATTGTATGTACGTCGTAAAAATCCAAGAGTAAAAGTAACCGCACAAGTAGATGGTGGTGGACACGAAAGAGGAATGCGTAGTGGTACTTTGAACGTGCCTGGTATTGTTGGTTTTGGAAAAGCTTGTGAATTAGCAAGATTAGAAATGGCTTCTGATACAGAAAGAATTTCTAAATTAAGAGATAAATTAGAAAATGCATTGAAGGTAATCGACGAGTCTTATGTGAATGGAAATCCAGCACATCGTTTACCGCATGTAAGCAATATTTCTTTCAAATACGTAGAAGGTGAAGGCTTGATGATGGGCTTTAACAAGGACATCGCATTGTCTTCTGGTTCTGCTTGTACTTCGGCTTCATTAGAGCCTAGCTATGTATTGAAGGCTTTAGGCTTAGGCGACGACTTAGCACATAGCTCATTGCGTTTTGGCTTAGGAAGATATACTACAGAAGAGCAAATCGATTTTACGATCAAAGCAGTAACAGACACTGTATTGAAATTAAGAGAGATGAGTCCTTTGTGGGAAATGTTCAAAGAAGGAATCGATATCGATGCCATTCAATGGGCGCATCACTAACATTTTGTACTTTTATAGGGAAGTGGCTTAGCCACATCATTCATTAAAAGGCTTAATCATATTTTGAAATATTATAAATAAAAAAACATGGCATACTCAGATAAAGTAATCGATCATTATTCTAATCCTAAAAATGTAGGAACATTAGATAAAGCATCAAACACAGTTGGTACAGGATTAGTAGGTGCACCAGAATGTGGTGACGTAATGCGTTTACAAATTCAAGTAGACGATGCTACTGGCATCATCACTGACGCAAAATTCAAAACTTTTGGTTGTGGTTCTGCAATCGCTTCTTCTTCTTTAGCTACAGAGTGGTTAAAGGGAAAATCAGTTGACGAAGCAGTTAAAATCGACAACATGGATTTAGTGGAAGAGTTA
>JBILAW010000139.1:0-4320 GCA_044354025.1 Sediminibacterium sp. | reverse complement strand
AATTCAAATGTCTTTATTGACGTATTGGTCGCTTTAGATTTTGAGGTTACTGTAACAGTTGCTACACAAAGCACTCCTGCAGTCAAACCAGTCACTGTAACAGGGTTACTTGCTGCTGAAGAGGATAAATTTGTAGCAAATACCGCTGTATTATCTGATTTCTTTTTAACAGATACATCTATGGTTACGCCATCTTTTGGCAATGTAGAAGTGATATTGGCATTCATTATAAGGGAAGTGCCTACTACAGGGAATACAGTAGCGTAATTCACTTCTGAGCCAGCTACATCCACTTTAAAAACAATATCAGACTCTGCAACAACTACCGGTGGTGGTGTTGGAGGGGCAGGTGTAGGACTATCTCCTCCTTTACTACAGCCAGCAAGGAAAAATATACTAGACGCAAATGCAAGTATGCTAATTTTCTTAAAGAAGATTTTTATATTTTTCATAAATTATAATTTAACCATTTTAAATTGATGAGATACTTTCATGTCAGGTGTGGCAATTCTTATAAAGTATATACCAGGGTTTAATTCATTAAATATTAATCTTGTCCCTGCTGTAATTCCAATTCTTGTTGCCACTTTTGCGCCTGTTGCAGCAGAGAATACTTCAATATTCAATCTTTGATGCCCTTTGACAACAAAGTCTAAATTCACAAAATTGATAAAAGGATTCGGGGTTAATTTTATAAACTCCCCATTATTCAATCGAACAATATCAGTAACTAAATAATAATAAGGGCTACTCATTGCACTTATACAACCATTTAGGGTTGTTTTTACAGAGTAAGAGCCTGCACTAGTAGGCTTGAATTTTTGCGTCGTATCTGATATTTGTGTGCCGTCTTTAAACCATGTAACTCGCCCTACATTTGATACTAAACTATTTGCAGTATCACGAGAAATTGTTGGTGGAGATGGAATAGGATATTTAATCAAATTAATCGTATCAGAAGATATTAAACAACCCAAGCTATCTGTTCTTGTTACAAAAAGCTTAGTACTATCTATAAATGTTTTATTAGATACGTTTGTTATGTCTGATTTATTTCCAAAATACCATCTCAATGAATCTCCTTTATTAATATTTGTAATTGAAAGTTTTAATGAATCCCCAGTACAAAAAGAAAATTTAGAAGTATTGAAAATCGGTTTGGCAACATCGCAAGGAACCAAAACAAATCCAGATCTAAAATTATAATTAAGGAAAGAATTTTGATTGATTCTTGTTCTAAGACTTTTTAAACTATCATTATAAATTTCACCTTCATACATCTCTACATGCTGTTTTTGAATACCGGCAATAAAAACTGGCTTTGAAATACCTTTAATTTTATAAGGTTCAACTTGATTACCTAGAGCGAGATTAAATCCGCCTATATTTATCTTTTTTTGCTTAAATTCATTATAGATGTTCTGACTTGCAGTATCTGAGAAAAATAAACCAAGTGATTTTAATTCAAAAGCTCCTTTTTTATTTTTAAAATAAACTGTAGAATCTATTCCTTGGTAACCAAAATATCCACAACCTTGAGGATATTTAGTTGTGCAGCCATTATCACCAGTTATTGGATAAATATCAATTAATCCATCATCATCAAGATCTATTAGTTTGAATGATCTATTGCTATAGAATAAATTTTCATTTAATTTAGTGGGGAAATAGTTCATAGTTACATCAATAAATTTGCCATCTTTATAGGATGTTATTTTATAAATAGACTTAAACTTATTATTTTCTATGGCACTATGGTCGCCTGAACCATTTGAAAAAAGTGAAATAATTTCAGGATTTCCATCATTATCTATATCAGCAACTTGAATACTACTAGCCCTTAGCCCATTTTTCTCAACTGGTAAATCTCGAAAACTAATAATATTTACAACGGATGCATCATCGAATTTTCCATTTTGATTAAAGCAAACATAAACATTACCATTTTGACTTATTTTCCCTTCTACTTGTGATGCAAAAATAAAATCTTTAAACCCATCTTTATTTAAATCATACGCAGCTAAATTAAATGGGCCTTCAGTAACCTGCAATGTATCTTTTTCTAAAATTGGATAGCTTACGCTCATTCTATTCCCTTTATTTTCCCAAAACTGAAAAGTTTTTCCATCCCCTCTTTCAGCTAAAATTAAATCGTTTTTCCCGTCATTATTCCAATCAAAAGATAGTGCTCCAAAATATGATTTTAAAAGAAGTGTATCGAGGTATCCTATTGAATCTATGAGTTTCCCATTATTTGAAATTAATACGTTGGGCCTTCTTGCATAGTATTTTGAAGAGTCAATATCAATTTTATTCCTCATGCCAATTTTAAAGTAATCAGATTGTGGATTTGAATGAAACGGCTCACCAGTAAAAACTAAATCGTTAACTCCATCTCCATTGAAATCTGCTATTGCATTAATACCATCATCTCTAATAATAAAAATGGAATCTTTTAAATACTCCTTAGAATCCTTTTTAAATAAAAAATTGCCTTGATTGATAAATATTTCAAATGTAGATACTTCATAAGTTGAATTACCATTTTGAGGATATTTAGTTTTTGAAGAGTAAAAATCAATTAGTGTATCATTGTTTATATAAGCTGGTATTACTACACCAAATCCAACTTGATTAGGCTCGTTAAAAGGCACAATATTTCTAAAATAATACCCATTTACGGAAATTGGTTTAAACTTAGAGTAATCTTGAGCAACAACACTTGATTGAAATAAGATCAATAACCCAAAGAATGAGAAAATTCTTTTCATAAATTATATTTTAATTTATGCTCTTGGGGGGTACCTAAAAATAAGATATTTTTTATACTAATATTAAATTATATTAATATTAGTAAATCCTATTTCCTTGAATTAAACCCGATTCTCTAATTTTTAAGTAATTTTAACCTCTAAAACAACCATCTTGGAAAACATCAGCTGTTATTACGACGAACAAATAAGTCCTTTTAGCCAAACCGGCATGTCTTTGAACGATTTATTGATTCAAAGAGGGTATGGCATTTTTGATTACCTAAGGGTGGTGGATAACAAGCCTTTATTTGTGCAAGACCATTTAGACCGTTTGTACCAATCTGCAGCATTGATGCATATGGTTGTGCCTCAATCAAAGGACGAGATATTAAAAATTGTAATGGAATTAGTGGTAAAAAATGATATGCCCTATTCTGGACTAAAATTAATCGTTTCTGGCGGCGACAGTTCGGATGGCTATACTTTAGAGCAACCTAGATTAACGATTATTCAACAGCCCTTACCAGTCCCTTCCAATCATTTTTCGGTAAGCCCTTTTGCATTAATGAGTCATCCTTTTCAACGCCAATTACCACAGGTTAAAACAACCGATTACTTAATGGCCATTTACTTACAACCTCAACTAAAAGCATTTGGTGGTCAAGACATTTTATACACCCATGAGGGGATGATTAGAGAGTGTCCTAGGTCCAATTTTTTCTTGATTTCTGAGCAGGGACATATTGTAACTGCTAAAGACCAAGTACTTAAAGGGATTACAAGAAAAAATATTTTAGAAGAAGCTACAGCAAATGGCAACAACGTTGAAGAAAGGCCAATTGCACTTGAAGAAATCAAGACTGCAAAGGGTGCATTCATTGCAAGTTCAACCAAACGCATTATTCCTGTTAGTAAAATAGACACGACAAACATCCCAACAGACTCCCCTGTTTTACAAAAAATATTTGATTTACTAGTTCAAAAAGAACAAGCTTATTTAAAAGGATAAATCGATTAAAGAGAAAGTCAAAAGATGATGGACAGAAAGTTTTAAACGAAAAGTTCTAAACATAAAAAAAGGGCTAACTAATTTAAATTTAGTTAGCCCTTTTTAATTGATCAGACCAATTTATTTCAATTGCTTTCTTAAAGCATCTAATTTACCTACATACAAACTACGGCCATGCGTACCTAAAACAATCTCATGGTCTCTTGGGTGAATCTCTAAGTCATGTACAGGAACACTTGCAGGCAAGCCCTTGGTCCAAGCCATAGAACTATTACCTCCATCCAAGCTCACATACAATCCGCCGTCTGTTCCTACATACAATACTTGTTCAGAAACAGCGTCTTCCTTAATCACATTCACTGGTTCAGATGGTAAGTCTTTCATAATTTGCTTCCAAGTTGTTCCATAGTCATCACTTTGATATACATATGCATTAAAGTGATCGTTGCGGTATCCATTCAATGTTACATATACTCTTGCAACATTGTACTTGCTCGCAATGACTCTACTTACGTATAAACCCTTTGGTAATTTTTGACTAATCAAACTAAAACTATT
>JBILAW010000037.1:0-14743 GCA_044354025.1 Sediminibacterium sp. | reverse complement strand
GTATGACATAACTAATAATTTTAGTGCAATTTACTAATTATTTTAGTTTTTCCAAATTTATTTAGCAATTTCTTTTTTTGAGGCCATTCCCCTTCTTGGTAACTTGCAGCATGGCTAAAGTAAAAAAAGAACAACCCGTTATATTAATTACCAACGATGATAGTATCGGTGCCCCTGGTATCCACGCACTGGTAAAAGCCGTTCAAGGATTAGGTAAAGTCGTTGTGGTAGCCCCAGATAAGCCCCAAAGCGGTATGGGACATGCCATTACTTTAGGTCAGCATTTAAGATTGACCAAAGTGCATTGGGAAGATGATCCTACCGTAGAAGCTTATTCTTGTAGTGGTACACCAGTGGACTGTGTAAAATTAGCGGTAGACAAAGTGTTGCATCGTAAACCAACTATTTGTTTGAGTGGTATCAACCACGGTGCAAACCATTCCATTAATGTGATTTATTCTGGAACGATGTCTGCAGCATTAGAAGCGTCTATTGAAAGTATTCCTAGTATTGGTTTTAGTTTATTAGACCTTGGTATTGATGCCGATTTTACTGCAGCGAGCCATTATACCCGCATTATTGTAGAACATGTGTTGGCTGATAAAAAATTAGATAAGCACTTATGCTTGAATGTAAATATTCCTAAAGTGGCGACCAAGCTGATTAAGGGCATTAAGATTTGCAAACAAGCTTACGCTAAATATGATGAGAAATTTGTTGAGCGCACAGATCCTCATGGTAAAAAATATTACTGGCTTACAGGTGAATTTGTGAACTTTGATAAATCAAAAGACACGGATGTATGGGCACTTAAAAATAATTATGTGAGTGTGGTGCCTGTTCAATTTGATTTGACCAACCATGCACTAAAAGCGCAATTAAGTAAAAAATGGAAATGGTAAACCAATGCAATTAGAGAAAGACAATTATATCATTGGCGTCCTCATTGGTCTAACACTGCCCTTCTTAGGATTTGCTGGATTCTATCAATGGAAGTTTAACATGGTACCTTTGCAAACCTTTATTGATTTATTGGCTAGTCAAAAATCCATCCTCTCTGCCATGATCAGTGTATCGCTTTTATTAAACGCAGCTGCATTGACTTTCTTTTTCCAAAAACAAATTGATAAGACGGCGAAAGGCATATTTTTTACCACCTGTATTTATGCAATAGCAGCGATTGCAGTTAAATGGTTTTTATAGATGAAATACTATATCATAGCTGGCGAAGCTAGCGGCGACTTACACGGATCCAATTTAATCAAAGCCATTTTAAAAAATGACCCTGCTGCAAGCATACAATGTTGGGGAGGAGATTTAATGCAATCGGCAGGAGGACATCTTGTGAAACATTATCGCAGTCTAGCTTTCATGGGCTTTGTAGAAGTACTAATGAATTTAAGGACCATCTTATCTAATATCGCATTCTGTAAAAAGGACATGGCCGCATTTGAACCAGACGTTTTAATTTGTATCGATTATCCTGGCTTTAATTTACGCATTGCAAAATGGGCTAAAAAAAATGGCATGAAAGTGGTCTATTTTATTGCACCACAAGTATGGGCATGGAAAGAAAACAGGGTGCCTGCCATGCGCGCATCGATTGACCGTTTATTATGCATCCTCCCTTTTGAAAAAAAATATTTTAAAGATAGATGGGATTGGGAGGTAGATTATATTGGTCATCCATTGATGGAAGTGTTGGATGCACTTGAACCATTAGCGCATCCTATTCCTTTATTACAAGGCCAAGCATTGATTGCATTATTACCTGGTAGTCGTCAGCAAGAGATTCAAAAAAAATTACCTATCATGCTTTCTGTTGCGAAGGCATTTCCTCAAGAACATTTTGTAGTCGCACAAGCACCTGGGATTGATCCGACTTGGTTTAATGCACTCATTCCTAATTTACCAAATGTGCATGTAGTCGCTGCAAACACTTACGCCATTTTACAACATAGTAAAGCAGCATTGGTGACAAGTGGCACGGCCACTTTAGAAACTGCATTGTTAAATGTGCCGGAAATTGTTTGTTATAAAGGCAACGCAATTACTTTGGCATTGGCAAAACGATTTGTCAAAATTAAATTTATCGCTTTGGTCAATTTAATCATGGATAAGGAAGTGGTGAAGGAACTAATACAAGAAGAACTTACAACCAGCAATTTATCCATTGAATTAAAAAAATTATTGGAAGACCCTGCAAGACAAGCTGCTATCAAAGCAGATTATGCGGCGCTAAAACAAGCATTGACCACCGGACATAAAGCCACAGAAGTTGCTGCTGGCATCATTCAAGCCACACTGAATAAGCATTAAATTTTAGCGCCCCATGCGCTGCAGATTTTTATTTAAAAAGCGGCAGGATAAAAACCCTGAATAAAGTAAAAAGGATAGCGAAAATAAAAATCAATAATGAAATTCGATTCATGCCATGCATGTATTTCATCCATTGTGTCCTAGGCTGATTTGGATCTCTTTTCTTGATAAATAAGTATTCTCCAAATTGTCTTAAAATTCCCATAGTCAAATTTATTTATTGTAATGTTTGTAAGATTAAATTAAGCTATTGAGCCATGCTTTTAAATGTGTTGTAATTTGTGCAGTTTCAATTATAAATCCATCATGACCATACATAGAGTCAATGGCTACCAAAGTTGCATTTGGCATATGGTCTTCCAAAAACTTTTGTTCGGCCAATGGACATAAAATATCACTATTGATTCCAATGATGCATGTTGGTGTTTGTATCGATGCCAAAGTAGCCTTTAAATCTCCCCCACGACCTCGCGCAAGGTGATGACCATCCATTGACTTTGTGAGTAACCAATAACTATATGCATTAAATCGATTCACCAATTTATCCCCTTGATAATTGATATAGGATGATGCTTTGAAATCATCCATTTTTTCAGGATCTGCATCGGTTTGTTTTTCTTTGAAGATGGCATAGTTACGATAGGTTAACATTCCAACGGCTCTTGCTGCTTTCAATCCTTTTGCACCTGCATTTGGCTTAGGTTCTTTCCATGTACTATCTGCTTCTATCGACAATCTTTGTGCCGTATGTATGGCAACTGCCCAAGCACTTTCAGCAGCTGTTGTGGCAATCAAAAACATTTTTTGAATGACATTAGGTTCCATTATTGCCCATTCTAAAGCTTGGTATCCGCCCATGCTTCCTCCTAATATAAGATCGATTTTTTCAATCCCTAAATGTTGCCTCAATAAAATATGCGCACGCACCATATCTCGAATGGTGATCATTGGGAATTGATCAAGCCTAGTGTCTAAGTCATCTACACTCAATGGGCCTGTAGATCCATAACATGAACCAATGATATTCGCACAAACAATAAAGTAATCATTTGGATTGATGATGGCATCCTCCCCCACAAAACCTTTCCACCAATCAGCCACATCGGAATTCGCTGTAAGCGCATGACAAACCCAGGCTACTTTTTTACCAGGCGTATATTCCCCATAATAATGATAGGCTATTTTGAGCTTTGGCAAACTAATCCCAGATTCTAGGGTAAAAGGTTGATGGTATTTATAGATGACTGGGTCCATTTTATCGCTTTCTTGTGCTAACTAAGTAGCTATTTGAATTACCTTTGTAAAGGTACAATATTTATAATTCCTATTCACGACACAAATTAACCAAATGGCAAAGATCACACTAAAGCGTATCGATTCGGATTATCAATTTCAAACCTTAGACGAATCAGGCCAGGTGATGACAATGGATATTCCTGAGGACCAAGGTGGACATGGCAATGGCGTTAGACCTATGCAAGCTTTATTAAGTGCATTAGGTGGATGTAGTGGCGTGGATCTAGTGATGATTTTGAACAAACAAAAAGAAATCATTGAGCATTATGAAATGGAAATTAGTGGCGAACGTGCAGAAGGTAAAGAGCCCTCATTATGGGAGACCGTTCATATTGTTTTTAAATTAAAAGGTTCTATGACAAAAGAAAAAGCAGAGAAAGCATGTGCTTTGTCTATCGATAAATATTGTTCAGTGGCTGCCACTTTAAGAGCTGCTGGAGCTGTGATTACTTGGGAGGTTGTTATTTTATAATTTTTTATTGCGCATTCATGAAACACGATCAGTCTAAATTAATTCGTACACAAATAGAAAGAACTGCAGAGGGTGAACACTCCAGCCCTTTGTATTTAACTAGTAGTTTTTGTTTTGATGAAGCAGAGAGCATGCGTGCAGCTTTTGCAGACGAATCGGATGCGAATATTTATAGTCGATTCTCTAATCCGAATGTGCAAGAATTTGTGGATCGTTTAGCAGTGCTGGAACATGCAGAAGCAGGCTTTGCCACAGCGAGTGGCATGAGCGCCGTTTTTGGTTCTTTTATGGCCTTGTTAAAAAAAGGGGATCATCTTTTATCTTGTAATGCTGTTTTTGGTAGTACCCATAATGTGGTGACTAAATACCTACCTAAATATGGCATGGAGTATAGTTATGTATCTGCGAATGCAACTGCTGCTGAATGGGAAACCGCAATACAGCCTAATACAAAAATGATTTATTTAGAAACACCTACTAATCCAGGATTAGAAGTGTTAGATATCGCAATGATAAGTGCCATTGCAAAAAAGCACAATGTCATTTTAAATGTAGACAACTGTTTTGCCACACCAATTGGCCAAACTCCCATTGATCTTGGTGCAGACCTAGTAGTACATTCTGCCACCAAATGGATTGATGGGCAAGGACGTGTATTAGGTGGTGCAGTTTTAGGAAAAAAAGAATTGATTCAAGAAATATATTTATTCTGTAGAAATACAGGACCATCCCTATCCCCTTTCAATGCATGGGTATTGAGTAAGAGTTTGGAAACCTTAGAAGTTCGAATGGAAAGACATTGCAAGTCTGCTTTTTCGATTGCACAAAAATTAGAAGGGCATGCAAAAATTAATTTTGTGAAATACCCATTCCTTAAATCCCATCCACAACATGCCATTGCCATCAAACAAATGAAAGATGGTGGCGGCATTGTATGCTTTGAATTAAAAGGTGGATTGGAAGCAGGACAACAATTTTTAAACCAATTAAAAATGCTTTCCTTAACTGCAAATCTTGGGGATAGCAGAAGCATCGCTTCGCACCCAGCCAGTACCACCCATTCTAAACTTTCCGAAGCAGAAAGACAAGCCCTTGCAATTACCCCAGGACTCATTAGAATCTCATTAGGCTTAGAACATGAGGAAGATATTTTAAACGATATCCTTCAAGCACTAGAGGCCTAAGTGATTAATACAAAAGATTATATACCCTACTCAAAACCCTGAGTGGGGTATTTTTTTACCATTCATTGTGTCCTTTTTACAATATAGTTTGTATATTGAATACGCTTAAAATAACCAACGATTAAAACAAAACCTATGAAATTAAAAACAGGTGTATTATTATCTCTAATGATGTTTCTCCAATATTACATTTGGGGTGCTTGGTATGTAACAATGGGTACCTATATGGGTGAAAAATTAGGTGCATCAGGTGTAGCCATTGGTGCTGCGTATGGTGCGGGTGCGATTGCTACTATCATCTCTCCTTTCTTTGTAGGCATGATTGCGGATCGTTTTTTTGCTGCACAAAAAATCATGGGTGTATTACATATTGTAGGTGCCGCTTTATTATTTTATGCTACTAAAGTTGATAATAGTAGTTTTTATTGGGTGATCCTTGTGTACTCTTTATTATACATGCCTACGATTGCTTTAAGCAATAGTGTAGCATTTGCTCAAATGACCGATCCAGGAAAACAATTTCCTTGGATTCGCGTTTTTGGAACCTTAGGTTGGATTGCCGCTGGTTTAGTGATTAGCCAATTGGGTATTGAAAAAACCGAGGGTACTTTTATAGTTGCTGCTGGTATTTCTGCAGCATTAGGATTATTGAGTTTTGCTTTACCAAATACACCTCCAAAAGCAGCTGGCACCCCTTCTTCAATGGGTGCAATTCTAGGAAAAGATGCTTTTGTGTTATTGAAAAATAAATCTTTCTTAATTTTCTTTATCTCAGCTATCGCAATTTGTATTCCTTTGTCTTTTTATTATGGATTTGCAAATTCTTTCTTAAATGAAATTGGTTTAGATAATGCGGCAGGTAAAATGACAATGGGTCAAATGTCAGAAGCGATTTTCATATTAGCAATCCCTTTCTTATTCAATAAAATTGGCGTTAAAAACATGTTGATTTTTGGTATCAGTGCTTGGGTATTACGTTATGTTTGCTTTGCCTACGGTAATATGGATGCAAGCTGGATGTTGTATGCTGGTATTATTTTACATGGCATTTGTTATGACTTCTTCTTTGTGACAGGATATATGTATACAGAAAAAAAGGCGGGTGAAAATATTAAAAATGCAGCGCAAGGATTATTTACGTTTGCTACTTATGGCGTGGGCATGTTTATTGGAACCAACTACAGTGGATTTGTTGTAGAGCAAAATAAATTAGCAGACGCAACAGGTCATAACTGGACAAGTATCTGGTTAACACCTGCAGCAATTGCAGGTGCAGTATTGATTGCCTTTATCTTATTCTTTAAAGAGAAAAAAGAAATAGCAGCTGCTTAATTCAATATTTTTAAAAGCCTATCCCCTGGGGTAGGCTTTTTTTATCAAATAATTTTTTTCATTTTCCATTCTATCAATTATGAGAATCGCAATGTTAGGTGCTGGATTTATTGGCCGTTTTTATGCAGATGCATTACAAGGCTATAGAAGTAAAGACAAAGTTGTAAGTATTTATGCACGCCGTGAGGAGTCTGCGAAAAAATTTGCAGCAGATTATAACTGTGCACACTGGACCACCGAAATGGAAGCAGCGATTGCACATCCAGATGTAGATATAGTTTGCATCTCCTTGCCTAATAATTTACACGAAGCAGCTGTGATGATGTGTTGCAAACATAAAAAAGCAGTCATGACTACCAAGCCGCTTGGCCGAAATGGTGCAGAAGCAAAACGTATGTTGATTGCAGTGGAAGAAGCAGGTATTTTTAATGGTTATTTAGAAGATCTTGTGTACACTCCTAAATTTATCAAAGCCAACCAAAGTGTTAAAGAAGGTGCATTGGGTCGTGTATTATGGGCTAAGTCTCGCGAAACACATCCTGGCCCGCATAGTGAGTGGTTCTGGGATATTGAGCAAGCAGGTGGTGGATGTATTTTAGATTTAGGTTGTCATTGCGTGGAAATATCAAGATCTTATATTGGTAAGGATATCAAACCAATTGAAGTGATGTGTTGGGCAGATACACAAGTTAAACCAATTGAGGCCGAAGATCATGCCATTGGATTGGTGAAATATGAAAACGGTGCCATTGGGCAATTTGAAGTGAGTTGGACTTTTAGAGGTGGTTTAGATTTAAGAGACGAAGTGATGGGAACAGAAGGGACCATTTGGATCAATAGTTTTTTAAGAACAGGCTTTGAGATGTTTACCACCGGTAAAGGTGGTGACTATATTGCAGAAAAAGCAGAGAGCGATAGAGGTTGGTTGTTCCCTGTTGGCGATGAATTGAATGAACTTGGCTACAACCATATGTTTATGGATATGTTCAACTCCATCGAAAAAGGCGTGGCACCGAAAGAAACATTTTACGATGGATATGTGGTGAATTGTATTTTAGACGCTGCATATAAATCGGCTAAAACAAAATTATGGGAACCTGTTCAATTAGATTTTTGGAGAGGTAAAACTGGCTTAACGAAAGAGAGTCATTTAGTAGAATACGATGCAGACCATTATTTAGTGAAGGAAGAGATGACGCATTATGGTGCGAAGAAGTTAATTCTGAAGCATAAGACGACAGGAAAAATAACTGAGCAAACGATCAATTAAATAGACTTATAACATCTTTTTGAATTTATTGAAATTATTTACAGAAGTCACAATGGCTTCAAAAGGTTTTTGTGGGAAATCTTGTTCAAGGAAAAAATAATCCACCCCAGCAATATCTAAATTATTAAAAGTTGCTTTAAAATCATATACCCCGTTTCCAAAAGGGACCATTTGACCAGTAGCAGTCATATCTTTTACGTGTAGTAATGGAATACGACCCTTATGTTGTTTAAATAGATCAACTGGATTTTTACCCGCTTTAAATACCCAGCCCAAGTCCAATTCTAATTTTAAAAGATCGGCAGAAATCTGGGAAGTGAAATAATCATATGAAACAATTCCATCTGTTACATCAAACTCAGAAGCATGATTATGATACGCAAATTGCAAGCCTGCTTTTTTAGCAAGCTCCCCAGTTTGCTGTAAAATTTCAGCTGATTTTTTGATCTCCTCTCCTGTATCTATTCCAATGCTAGCACATACGATATAAGGAATGCCTGCTTCTGCAACTAAGTCAACTAATTCCTGGCCATTGTCTTTTAAAGTCATCATCTTTGGAAAACTCATTGGTTTACCATCAGGACCATTTGGAATTTTCATATTAGGAGGTGGTTTCATAGGCGATCCTACCACATGATGTGAACGCCATTCCATCCCCATATCATGTACAAGTGCTTTAAACTCTTTAGGTTTTTTGCCATAAAACCTACCGGGTTTATTAAAAGCAGATTCAATATTTTTATACCCCGCTGCAGCTAATTTTTGTAAGGAACCAACAGGATCCGTTTCCATTTGCATTAAAATGGTAAATAATTGGATGCCAGTTTCTGGTAGTTTTTTTGCTTTAAAAAGACTTTCAGCCCAACTCGAATGACTTAATAATGCGCCACCTACCGTTAATGCTGTGGCTTGTTGTAAGAAATGTCTTCTTGATTTCATGATGGCTTATTTTAATAAAATAGTTGAATCATTGCGTTAATATGACACAATATAAAAAATATACTACATTTAATCAAAATATTTTATCTTTAAAATATGGCTAAAAGCATTCAAATTTCAGGCAGAAAAAAATTATTAATAGAAAAGGGTGATAAAGTTTACCAACCTGGCATTTCGGTAGACTGCGTTATTTTAGGATTTCACGAAAATGAACTTAAAGTACTTTTGTTAAAAGTGGAACAGGGTAATCAATGGGCATTACCTGGAGGCTTTATTAAAAAAAATGAACCCATTGAAAATGCAGCCTATAGAGTATTACAGGAAAGAACAGGCGTTCAGAATATATTTTTACAACAGTTTAATGTCTTTGGCGCTCCTGATCGTTCTGATGCAAGTATCCATCAAAATAGATTTCTTGAATATGGCATTAAAATTCCTAAAGATAACTGGCTTTTACAAAGGTTTATAACTATTGGGTTTTATGCTTTAATTGATTTTTCAGAAGTAAATTTAAAGGATGTCGTTTCAGACGAAACTGCTGAATGGATGGATATGAATAAGTTAAGTAACCTTATGATGGACCATGCCGAGATTGTACAAAAAGCTTTAGAAACACTTAGAACTCAACTAGCCTACCTTCCTATTGGTAAAAATTTGTTGCCAAAAAAATTCACGATGCCTGAATTACAGAAATTGTACGAAACGATCCTGAATGAAAAACTAGATCGCAGAAATTTTCAACGCAAATTACTCAGCTTTGGTATTTTAAACCGATTGACAGAGACCAAAAAAGGTGGCGCACATAAAGCAGCCTACTTATATACTTTCAACGAAAAGAAATATCAAAAAGCACTTAAAGATGGCTTATATGGTTCTTGGTAAATTATTGCCTTATTATATACAATTAAATGCCCTAAAAAATGGTAAGTTTAGGTATGCAAAGCTTGGGCAATCCATTTCAGGTTCAATTACTAGGAGATCATGCCATCTTAATTAAATTAAGTAAGGGTTTAAATGGGGGTATTGACCATGATTTACTTGCACTTGCGCAATATCTAAAAGGACAAAAAATACCAGGGCTAAAGGATATTATTTTAGCTTATGATAATTTAACCTTGGTGTATGACATCCTCGATTTTGACACCAACCCCTATTTATTTGTCAATCTGTTAGTCGCATCTTTTATTGCTGAAGCTTCAAATCACAACACACTCAACAGCACAAGCAGGTTAATAGAAGTGCCTGTTTGTTATGACCCTAGCTTAGGTATAGATTTGGAGCATGCTGCTCAATTAGCTTCTTGTAGTATTGACGCACTGATACAAGTACATACAGCAGAAATTTATACCGTATACTGTCTCGGTTTTTTACCAGGCTTTGCTTACATGGGTGATGTCCCAAAAAAAATACAATTACCAAGACATCCGCAGCCAAAAGCAAAAGTAGTTGCAGGCAGTGTAGGGATTGCAGGAAAACAAACTGGCATCTATCCAATGGACTCACCCGGTGGTTGGCAAATTATTGGACGTACCCCTATAAAAATATTTGATACAATAAAACTCTCCCTTTTCAAAGCTGGAGATCGCGTAAAATTTAATCCCATTGACTTGGCATTGTTTCATCAATTAAACAACCAAGAAGATGTCCATTAAAATCATTAAAAAAGGTTTGTCCGATCGCATTGTTGATCAAGGGAGATTTGGTTTTCAAGATCTTGGCATTCAACCATCTGGGCCCATGGATTTTTTATCCGCCCAATTGGCAAATATAATTTTAGGCAATGCTTTGAATCATCCTGTTTTTGAATTGCATTTTCCGGCTTCTGTTTTTGAATTTCAAGAGCCTATGTTCATCTGTATTAGTGGTGCTAATTTCGTACCAGTGATCAATGAAAAAAGTGTTGCACTTAACACAGCCATTCAAGTGTTCCCTAAAGACCAGCTTAGTTTTTTGCAACCACTAGAAGGTCGATCTGCCTATATCGCTTTTAAAGGCGAGTTAGATGAAAATAAAAAATGGTTAAATAGTTATGCTAGTTTTCAAACAACTTTAAACAAGGAGGATCATTTTTCTATTCAACCTGCTCCTATCTCTGATGGATCAGTCAATCCAATTCCACCTGATTTAGTTCAACAAGTTCAAAAGACGCTATTTAACGAACATGAAATTAGATTTATTCCTGGACCAGCCTGGAATGATTTAGCCCCTGCATCCATTCAAATATTGATGCAACAAACATTTACGATTGATGCAAAATCAAATCGAATGGGCTTTTTATTGGAAGGGACGCCAATCCATTTAACTGAGCCAAAACAATATGTTTCAAGTGCAGTCACAATGGGCACATTACAATTGTTACCCAATGGCCAAATCATAGTCTTAATGGCTGATCATCAAACCATTGGAGGTTATGCCAATTTGGGTCAAATAATTTTGGTAGATTTACCTAGGCTTGCACAATTAAATAACCATAGTCATTTTAAGTTAAGCATTACAAATGTTCAAACAGCCCATCAACTTTATCGATCAATACAGTCCTGGTTTATCCATTGACATCAATTGTGATATGGGAGAAGGTATGCAAAACGATGCCTTATTAATGTCCTATATCAGTAGTGCAAATATTGCATGTGGGTATCACGCTGGGGATGAGGCTACCATTAAAAGAACCATCGAATTGGCATTAGAAAATAATGTGGCTATTGGCGCACATCCAAGCTATCATGATAGAGAAAATTTTGGGAGGCTTACTCAACCCATTGCTTTAGTTGAACTCGCTGAATTAATTAGTGATCAAATTTATTTATTTGAAAAAATCACCAACCAAATGGGTTGTAAGATCCATCATATAAAACTGCATGGCGCTTTGTACAATGATTGTGCAATGGATGCTTTATCAAGTAAAATTGTAGCACAAACAATTCAAGCCATTGATCCTTCCATTATGTTGTATGGATTGAGTGGAAGTCATACAATAAAAGAAGCAAAAGCAATTGGCTTACAAACTGTACAAGAAGTTTTTGCGGATAGAACTTATCAGTCAAACGGACAATTAACGCCAAGGTATTTGGATCATGCCCTCATCACAGATCCAATTGAATCTGCAAAGCAAGTCTTGTCAATGGTGTTGGATCAAGAGATAAAGACAGTTGACGGAACAATGATTGGAGTCAACGCAGAAACGATTTGTATTCATGGAGATCATGAAGCAGCAGTTGAAATCGCAAAACACTTATTCAGTTCATTACAACAATACCAGATTGAAATCAAACAACCCTAACTCAAAAGCGACACTACCCTCTTTAACTGGAATAAGTTTAGGTGCCGCTTTTTTGATGGCCAATTCTTCTATTGGACCAGGTTTTCTAACACAAACTTCATTTTACACAGAACAACTTCTTACTAGTTTTGGGTTTGTCATTTTAATTTCCATCCTGCTTGACTTTGGTGCTCAAATCAATATTTGGAGAGCCATTACATTAAGCGGAATGCGCGCTCAAGAAATTGCGAATCTATTGCTTCCAGGACTTGGATACATTTTATCGCTATCAGTAGTATTAGGTGGATTTGCATTCAATATTGGCAATATTGCAGGATGTGGACTTGCACTCAATATATTAACGGGTATCAGCTTTGCAAAAGGGGCTATGTTAAGTGGAGTAATTGCTATACTTATTTTTTGGATAGATGAAATTGGTAAAATGTTAGACCGCCTCACTAAAATTTTAGGAATCGTAAAAATAAGTTTGACCTTATTGATTGTGTATGCAGCAAACCCACCGATACTTGATGCAGTACAACATAGTTTTGTGCCAGAACAAATTTCATTATTGGCTATTGTTACCATCGTGGGCGGCACAGTGGGCGGTTATATTACCTTCTCTGGGGCACATCGATTGGTGGATGCGGGCATGGTTGGCCCAGAACATATTGGATTTGTTACCAAAAGCGCTAGCAGAGGGATTCTCATCTCCTCATTCATGCGCTTTATTTTATTCTTAGCAGTAGTAGGCGTGGTCTCTCAAGGTGTGCATCTTGATAAAAACAATCCTGCTGCCACTGTATTTGAAACCGCAGGAGGAAGATGGGGCTTGTTTGTATTTGGTATTGTATTATGGAGCGCTGCTATTTCGTCTGTGATAGGTGCATCCTATACCTCTTATTCATTTATCAAAAAATTAGACATCCCGTTTTTAAATCATGAGCGATTTTCTATTAGTGGATTTATCTTGATTTCTACTTCTTTATTTATTTGGATTGGCAAACCAAAAGAATTATTGCTTTTTGCTGGATTAATCAACGGATTCATACTCCCATTTGCACTCGCCATTATGTTAATTGCAAGCCGAAGAATTCCTATTTTAAAACAATATAAATACCCCTTGTGGATTGAATTGGCAGGTTGGCTTGTTGTTGTATTGATGGGCTCGATGAGCATTTATGCCCTCATTGAATCCATCCTAAAATAAAAAATATCCTAGAAATTTTAATCGACTTTCACATCTGAATCTAACATATCCAATTTTTGTTCTTTTGGTTTGATACCAAAATTATAGCGGATATTGATCCCAAATCTTCTTGTATCATTTTCCCTAAACCCTTTTGCATAAATACTACCCTGTCTTAAAGTAAATGTATTTTTATTGGTAAAGAAGATATCGTTCATGGATAAGGTCACCGTTAATTTTTTATTTAGAAACTGTCTATTCAATGAACTATTTAGTTGACCAAAATTATCCAATTCATAAAATTGCTGCTGTCCATTGCTTCTCCAAAATCCATTGAGTGTAAAAGTGGATAGCTTATCTAATTTCAAAGACTGGAAAGTAAAGAAAGTCCAGGTGGCTTTGTCAAATACGATTGGCTTTTGCTCATAAATACCATTGTATATATTATGGTTTAATTGGGCACCTACCACAGCAAAAAAAGCTTTACCAGGGGGTATCACTGCAATCCCTCTAAAATAAGTCTCTTTACTTTTGCCTAAATTATCATAAGTACGATATGAAATTTGTTTATTATCCGGCGATTGATACAACACATTTGTGAAAATGTCTTTGGTCTCATTTACGCCAAAAGCAAAAATTGGTTTGTCATCCACACTGATATTGGCCTCGTAATTAGAGGTGAATTGAGGCTTTAAACTAGGATTCCCTGTTTCGTATAAAAAAGGATCAATGTATTTTGGAAAAGGATTCAGGAACTCATAACTAGGTCTGCTGATGGTTTTACGATACACTAAATAACCGCGCAATTCATAGCCAGCAATCTTTAAAAGTTTACGGCTTAAAAATACATAAGGGAAAGCGTCTGTTCGATTCAATGAAAAGGAAGTATCAGAAGGAATTTTTTGTTCGCCTTGCATGATGGTCTGCTCTACCCTAGTTCCAACTTTAAGCACTACTGCACCCCAAGTTTTTGAACCTTGAAGATACCCTGCATTAATTTGTTCTTTAAATGTGTATTGACTAGTTCTAAAATCATCTTTGATGTTCTTCCCATTCAACTCCTTTTGATAATTTGCTTGATTCTTAAAATACAATAAGCTTGATTTTACGCCTGCTTCAACGGTAACCCCTTTCCACTTCTTTTTATAATCTGTTTGATAAGTATAAAAATCTCTGTCATTGGAAAAATCACCAAATCCCTTTGAAACAAAACCACCAGTAAGTAGTGAATTATTATATTGTTGATCTGTTGAGGCTCTTATTAAGTTATACGAAAAATCAATCGTCCATTCTCCACCTAAAGAATCCAATTTAAGTTTAGACCTTACCGATTGATTCAAATTGAAATTGGATCCATCATTATTCACCAATGACCCAATTGCACTTAGGTTTTGCTTTGCATTTATTACAAGCAAGGATTCGTTATTGGTGGTATTCACAAAAGATTGTCCACTCAACCTCGCATCATAGTTTAATTCAAAAC
>JBILAW010000036.1:0-14761 GCA_044354025.1 Sediminibacterium sp. | reverse complement strand
GCAATTTCTTGTCTGATCAATAGCAATTCTCGATTGGTTTGGCCGTTCACGCTTGAATTTTCCTGTGCCCTACGCATTAGATATGGAACAACGTCTTGCAATGGCCCAAAAGGCAAGTATTTGCTCACTTTATAGCCTTCCAATGCCATATTAAAACTAATATGATCACTCATGCCATAGAGTTGAGAAAAGTGAATATGCGGATGGTTATTTGGCAAGCCTTTATCCTGCATCATTTGAGCACATTTCAAATTGCTCGCCTCATTATGTGATGCTAAGATTAAACCAATCTGGTCTAGATGTGCTAAACAAAATACAACCGCTGCATCAAAATCTGCATCCGTAGCTGACTTATCTGTTTGAATGGGTGATGGATAGCCCATCGCTTCCGCTCTTGCTCTTTCTTTTTCCATATAAGCACCGCGTACCAATTTAGCCCCTAAGATAAATTGACCTTCGGCTGCAATTTTATGTGATAGTTCTAAAAATCTCAAACGGTCCGATCTGTATAACTGATAGGTATTGTAAACAATTACTTTTTCTTTATTGTACACGCCCATTAATTCAATCGCCAAGCGATCAATGGGGTCTTGAATCCAAGTTTCTTCGGCGTCAATTAAAATACCAATACCATGTGTTGCCGCTACATCACAAATGGCATACATTCTTTCTTTTAGTTTATTCCAAGCAGCATCATCTGATTCACTATCATGAATACCGCTTCTTAATCTTGGTGCTTCATTTAATCGCTCCAATAAATGCATACTTGATAAGCCAGTTAATTTAACACTTACAAAAGGCACATTATCTTGTGTTGCTGCAAATTCAATTGCTTCAATAAATTGTTCCGTCACTGCATCAAAACTAGCATCTCCTTCCTTTGCTTCTACCCCATAATCCAGGATGACTTGCACGCCATAGGATCCCAGCATTTTGGTCACTCTTGCAGATTCAGCTAAAGTTTCTCCGCCCACAAATTGATTGAAAATAGTACTACGAATAAGTCCGTTCACAGGCAATCCAGACTTCATTAACATGGGCGTCAAACGAGTGCCTAAGGATACAATCCAAGGATTTTGTATGACAGTAAAAAGCCATTTTGCTTTATTTAAATCTGTATTGGACTTGTACGCAAAAGCGTTTTCTGTATTATTTAAAGATAGGTTCATGCTAACGTTCATTCGTATAGCAAATATCGGGACTATTTGCTAGTTTTCAAAGTTTAAATCGCTTGATGATTGAAGGGTTGCAAAACCATTTCACTTACCACACCAGAACTTGGTTGCTGACATAAAAACCAGATGGCCCTAGCAGCTTCTTCGGCCACCACCATCTTATCTCTTTGTACTCTTAAATCTATGGTATCCCAGAATGGAGAATCTACGCCACCTAAATACAATTGTGTGATTCTAATTTCTGTGCGTTTTAATTCTTCTCTTAAAGAATGCATCATGCCGACCAATGCATATTTACTTGCACAATAAGCTGCAGCACCCGCCATGGGCACTTTTCCTAAAATACCTGGAATATTAATGATCAACCCTTTTTTAAGTTCCATCATTTTAGGCAAGATTGCTTGAATGGTTTCAAAACTACTCAAGGTATTCACTTGAAAAGAAGTTTGCATTTCGGCCGTCGTTAATTTATCAAATGATTTGATGATGCCTATCCCTGCTGCATTGACAAAAATATCAAACGCAAAATCTAGTGTTCTTAATTGGTTCGTGAACTGATGTACTGCATTGGTATCCGCTAAATCAACTTGGAAAAATCGATCTGAACCCAAACTCAAATCCGAAGCCAATTGATTCAATTTATTGGCATCTCTGCCCGCCAACCAAAGTTGTGCGCCACTCCCATGTAATAAACTAGCTAATTGCGCACCAATGCCGCCTGTTGCGCCCAATAACAATACTTTCTTTTGCTTTAAACCTTCCATATCAATTGATTTTTAAGATAACAATCAGTTGATGAAAATTGTTCAAAATAAGTATATTTATGCCCATTATGAAAATTATAGAAACGACCATTTACCAATTTAAAATTCCAATGATCCCTTTCACGATTGCTACAGGGACCATGGAGTATGCACAAAATGTTTTGATTCAAATTAAAACAGACCAAGGCATCATTGGCATTGGAGAATGCTCGGCCTTCCCAATGATTGTGGGCGAAACACAATTAAGCTGCTACAACAATGCCAAAGATTTTGCTCAGTTTTGGAAAGGCAAAGACCCACTGGATATTCCACAAAGAATGAAAGAACTAGACCTTGTCATTGCCGGAAATAATACTGCCAAGAGTGCATTTGATTTAGCCTTATATGATATTGCAGCGAAAGCAGCCAATCAACCCCTTTACCAATTTTTAGGAGGACAACAAAAACCGATTGAATCCGATTTGACCATCGGCATTGGAACGCCCGAAGACATGGCAGCACAGGCCATTGAATTTGTAGAGAAAGGTGTTCGAATGATTAAAGTAAAATTAGGAAAAGCCCCTAAGGAAGATGTGGAGCGCATTCGACAAATTAGAACAGCCATTGGACCAGACATAAAAATAAGAATTGATGCCAATCAAGGATGGGCCAAAGAGGCTGCATTAGAAGTGCTCACGCAATTAGCGCCTTATGCAATTGAATTCTGCGAACAACCGATGCATAAATATTATGATGACTATTTGCCTGCACTTTGCGCGCAATCCCCAGTGAAAATCATGGCGGATGAATCTGTTTTTACCCATCATGATGCCCGAAAATTAATTGCTAATAAAGCTTGCCATTCCATTAATATTAAATTCTCCAAAAGTGGTGGCATACAGGAAGCAATTAAAATTCATGATCTAGCAAAAGCCAATCAAATACCATGTATGATGGGAGGTATGCTCGAAAGCAGGGTGGCATTAAGTGCTAAAATGCACTTTGCGATGGCCATGGACAATGTCCATTTTTATGATATGGACACCTGTTTAATTGGACATACAATAGATCCTGTCATAGGAGGTGTTCAATTCAATGGCATGCATTTAAGTATTGGCGAAGCGCCAGGCATTGGAGCAGATGTAGACCCCGCCTATTTACGCAATTTGGAATCTTGTACGATCTAGCGAACTAGTATATAGGATAGTTGTACCTTCGTAATGGATTTTAAAATCAATGAAATTATGGAAGCAAAAACAGCATCAGCCTCTTACACGACAATGAACGAATTGGTTTTACCCAATGACACCAATACCTACGGAGATTTAATGGGAGGAAGACTTATGTATTGGATGGACATCGCTGCCTATCTTTCTGCTGCTAAACATTGTAATTCAGGTGCCATGACCGCATCGGTGGACAATATTAGTTTTAAGACACCTATCAAATTAGGTAACGTCATTTGTATTGAAGCTAAAGTGACAAGAGCGTTTACTACATCGATGGAAATACACTTAAAGGTTTGGAATCAAAATACGATTGAGCAAACCAGGGTATTAAGCAATGAAGCCTATTTTACTTTTGTCGCCTTAGATGCACAAAAACAACCAAAAAAAGTGCCAGCCATTATTGCAGAAACCGAAGAAGAGAAAAAATATTTTGCAAGCGCATTAAGAAGAAGACAATTGCGTTTAATCCTTGCTGGAAAGATGAAGCCTGATGATGCCACTGAATTAAAAGCATTGTTTATAAAAGAAGAAGGCGAATAAGTCTTTTGATCTAATTACAATTGATTACTCAATCACTTTCATGACATGGTGCTTGCCTTTAAGCATGTAATCTTTACTTTGCTCAATTGCGTCCATTACTTGGTCTAAAATTTGTTCCACAGAACCTGTATAATCAATCACTAAAGGCGCTTTGAATTTGATTGTTAGCGGCGTACCTACTTTTTTATAAGTGAGTCCTTTTTTTGTAAACGCACGCCAAAATCCATTGATCACCACTGGAATTACAATGGGATGATTGTTCTTAATAATATGTGCAGTCCCTTTTCTGCCGGGTGCAAAAGGTTTTGTAGTGCCTTGCGGAAAAGTAATCACCCAGCTTTTTGCTAATGCTTTGTCTATTTTTTGCGTATCAACTACATCTCTTTGTCTTTCTACATCTTTACCTTCTGCCCTCCAAGTTCTTTTCACAGTCAAGGCACCACCTAGTTTAAATAATTTTGTTAACCAGTTATCATTCATTGTTTCCTCAGCTGCGATAAAGTAAACATTGGTAAATGGATTCAACAAATAATACGGTATGCCTAAGCGATTGAATTTTCTCCATTTTACAGCACAAAAAATATGCACAAAAGTGATGACGTCCGCAAAATAAGTTTGGTGATTGCTCACAAAAAGTACATTATGCTTGGGCAAGTCTTCTAGATGCTCCGTGCCCTCAATCTTCATTTCATTAAACAAAGCAAGGCCTGGATAGGTAAACAATCCTACGATCCCATAAATGATGGAACGAAAAATTCTGATTTGCTTTAAATAATCTAATAAACGCATGTTTAATCTACTGATTTGATTCGCAATATACTACATAAAATTATAATAGACTTCCATGTTTAAGCAACAAATTGTATCTTTAAACAATGAAAAAGACTGCTGTCATATTTGATATTGATGGATTGTTAATCAATAGTGAGCCACTTTGGAATAAAGCTGCCGCTGAAATCTTTAGACAATACGGCATCAGTTTAACAGAAGCGCAATATGCGATCACCACTGGACTAAGATCAAAAGAATTTGTAGCACATTGGTTGAACGAGTATAAAATCCCATCTACAGAATATGCTAGAGCCGAGCAAAGAGTTGTTGATCAAGCTATGTTATATATCGACAAAGAAGCAACTTTGATGCCAGGCGTTGAACATATTTTTCAGTTTTTTTTAGAAAAAGAATTTAAAATTGGACTTGCCACATCCTCTCCTACTGCCTTAATTGAGTGGGTAAAAGATAAGCTAGGAATTCGTAGCCTAATTCATGCAAGTTGTTCTGCGCAAAACCTACCTTATGCAAAACCACATCCTCAAGTTTATATAGACTGCGCCACTGCCTTGCACATCTCACCACTTGCCTGTATTTGTTTTGAAGATTCATTTTATGGCATGTTGGCAGCAAAGGCTGCAAGGATGACCTGTGTGGTGGTACCAGCAGCAGATGCACTTAAACAGGAGCATTGGGCAGCAGCCGATCTAAAGCTATCTTCCTTACAAAATTTTGGTGCGCTGCATTTTAATATGCTTGCTTAATTAAGCGAAAAAAAACACATTCCTTCCCTAAATACAAGTTAAATTGCATCCGTAAATGGAATTAGCAAAAAAAGTCATTGGAAAGGAATTAGAACGCTTTGAAATACATTTCAAAGATGCAGTAAAAAGTAGGGTTGCCTTGCTTGACCGAATCATGCAATATATTGTCAAGAGAAAGGGAAAGCAAATGAGGCCTATGTTTGTTTTGCTCTCTGCTAAGCTGAACGGCGAGATCAATGATGCTAGTTACCGTGCAGCCTCTTTAGTGGAACTACTTCATACAGCAACACTTGTACACGACGACGTAGTGGATGATGCATTGGAAAGAAGGGGCTTTTTTTCAATCAATGCTTTATGGAAAAATAAAATTGCTGTTTTAGTGGGCGATTACTTATTGTCTAAAGGATTATTACTCTCGCTTGAAAATAAAGACTTTGAGATATTAACCATCCTCTCTGATGCTGTTAAAAAAATGAGTGAGGGTGAGTTATTGCAAATGGAAAAAACTAGAAATTTAAATTTCGACGAGTCTGTTTACTATGAGATCATTTATGGTAAAACAGCTAGTCTCCTCTCTTCAAGTTGTGCAGCAGGGGCTTCCTCTGTTACAAAAGATCCCGAACAAATTCAGAAGATGAAAGATTTTGGGGAATATGTAGGAATGGCCTTTCAAATTAAAGACGACTTGTTTGACTATGGCGACGAAATCATTGGTAAGCCAACAGGCAATGATATCAAAGAGAAAAAATTAACCCTTCCTTTAATTCATATTTTACAAAAATGTAGTCCAGCATTAAAAAAGGAGATTATCTATATTGTTAAAAATAACAACAATGATAAGCGTAAAGTCAAATTCGTCATTGACCATGTGAAGCAATTAGGTGGGATTGAATACGCACATCATAAAATGATTGAATACCGAGACAAAGCCTTGGTTGTATTAAATAGTTTCCCTCCATCCATGACTAGAGATGCATTAGAAGAATTAGTCCGCTACACAACTGATAGAAAATATTAATGGAAAAACGCTGGAATATATTAGAGGCCGATTCGGCTAAAGTGGCTGCGCTTCAGACAGCACTTAAAATACATCCCATTTTATGCGAACTACTGGTACAAAGAGGCATTGAAGACTTTGATAAAGCAAAACAATTTTTTAGACCGGCTTTAAGTGACCTGCATGATCCTTGGTTAATGAAAGACATGGATAAAGCTGTCAAAAGAATCACCAAAGCCTTTGATGAAAATGAATCCATTATGGTCTTTGGAGATTACGATGTAGATGGTACCACTTCTGTTGCCACATTGTACCAATTTTTAAAAGACATCCACCCGACGATTGATTTTTATATCCCACACCGTTATAGAGAAGGATATGGCGTGTCAAAAATGGGTATTGATCATGCAAAAGCGACAGGAATTAGTTTAATCATATCGGTGGATTGCGGTATTAAGTCAACAGATTTAATTACCTATGCAAAAGAACTAGGAATTGATTTTATTATTTGTGATCACCATCTACCCGATCCAATTTTGCCACCAGCTGTGGCCATTTTAAACGCCAAGCAAATTGATTGCGGCTATCCCTACAAAGAATTATGTGGATGCGGCGTAGTCTTTAAATTGATTACAGCATTGGCGCAAGCCTATAATTTGCCCGATTCAAGTTACCTGCAATACTTAGACCTTGTAGCCACTGCAATCGCTGCAGATATCGTTCCGCTTACAGATGAAAACAGGACCATGGCTTATTTTGGTTTAGAGAAAGTAAATGAAAATCCAAGTCATGGTATTTTAGCTTTACTAGAATTAGCAAAACAAAATCGCCCAATCAGAATTAGCAATTTAGTGTTTGCGGTTGCTCCAAGAATCAATGCAGCAGGCAGAATGGATGATGCAAAAAAAGCGGTACAACTTTTTATTGAAAAGGCATACCAAGGTGCATTGGATGTAGCTTCCCTTTTACAACAAGATAATTTAGACCGAAGAGAAGCAGATAGTAGCATTTCTGAAGAAGCTTTCGCAGAGATCGAAAATGATCCTAGTCATTTGACTAAAAAATCGACTGTGGTGTTTCAACCCCATTGGCATAAAGGGGTGGTGGGTATTGTGGCGAGTCGTTTGATTGAAAGACATTATAAACCGACCATTGTACTTACCCAAAATGGTGATATCGTTTCGGGCAGTGCAAGAAGTGTGCAGGGCTTTAATTTATATGAGGCTTTACATGCTTGTAGGGAACATCTTTTAGGATATGGTGGACATTTTGCTGCAGCAGGCATGACTTTGAATATTGATCAATTGGAGGCTTTCAAGGAAGCATTTGAAAAAGCAGTAGCAGATAGAATCACACCCGATCAAATGGTGCCAGAAATCTCCATCAATGCGCTACTTCCTTTGGATCAAATAAGTTTGCAATTTTTTCAAATCATTGCGCAAATGGAACCATTTGGTCCAGACAATATGCGCCCAATTTTTCTAGCCAAGGATGTGCGAGATACAGGTTATTCTAAATTGGTGAAAGAAGCACATATCAGTTTTAACCTAACGCAAGGCAATAATAGTGTAAGAGGTATTGGCTACAATATGCCAGACAAGATTGCTATTGTAAAATCGGGAAAGCCCTTTGATATTGTCTTTCAATTACAATTGAACGAATGGCAGGGAACACAATCTATCCAAATGCAGGTGATGGACCTAAAAGAAACGAGCCCAAATTAATTCGGGCTCGTTGATTCAAAATATGCTTTGTTAAAATTTTCCTATCAATAATTGAGGAAATACTATTCTAACCTAACTTGAAATTTTAAGTTTTACTTCATCTCAAAATTTAACTCGTCAATTCTACAGTTCTATTAATGAAGCTAGTTAATTCAGCACCTTTTAATAATCCTTGAGACAGTAATGCTAAGTCAGCTAAATTTCTTGCTTGCTTTTGTTGCTTATCCGTATCCGTTTCTTTTAAGAGTGTTTGATAAATTGGATGATTGCCGTTGATTGTTAATTGTACTTCGTCAGGCATTTGTGCATAAAATGCAGTCATCCCTCCGCCGCCCATGCCAGCCATATCTTTCATACGACGCATGAATTCGGGTCTTGTAGCAATCACCGGTGCAGCATCTTGACTCAATCCTTTCACATCCACGATTAATGTAATTTCAGGCACTTGGAATTTAAATAATTTTTTAGCTTGTTCTACTTCGTCTTTAGATAAAACTGAATCTACATTTTCTTGCTTATCAATTAAATTATCTACCACATCCGCATCTACTCTTACAAATTGCACACCTTCCCATTTCATCTCCACATTATTAATAAAGGCAGCGTCCACCATCGTTTCCAATTTGATCACCTTATACCCCTTGCCTACCGCTGCTTGAATGAAAGCGTCTTGCCCAACCGGATTGGTCGTGTACAATAAAACCTGCTTACCTTCTTTATTTTTTTGATTTGCTTCTGTTGTTGTTTTGTATTCATCTAAAGTGTAAAACTTGCCAGCTTCAGCAGCATCTTCTAAAATTAAAAACTTATTCCCTTTTTCTAGGAATTTGTCATCGGTGATCATGCCATATTTTACAAATAATCCTAAGCTCTCCCATTTTTCTTCAAAAGCTTTTCTGTCATTGTTGAAAATTTCTTCCAACTTATCCGCTACTTTTTTAGTGATATGCGCATTGATCTTTTTTACATTCGGATCCCCTTGTAAATAACTTCTACTTACGTTCAAAGGAATATCTGGACTATCAATCACCCCGTGTAATAACATTAAGAATTCTGGAACGATATCTTTTACTTCATCTGTAACAAATACTTGGTTACAATACAATTGAATCTTGTCCTTTTGAATTTCAAAGCTCTGCTTGATTTTAGGGAAATATAAAATACCAGTTAAGTTAAATGGATAATCTACATTTAAATGAATCCAGAATAAAGGCTTTTCGCCAAAAGGATACAATTCCTTATAAAAATTTTCATAATCCTCCTTCGTTAAATCGGCTGGCTTTCTAACCCAGATAGGATTGGTATTGTTGATTGGTTTTTCTTCAATTTTTGCATCCTCCACTCCGTCTGTAGGCTTTGTTTCAGCAGGCACTTCATTCGCATCGGTAAAATAAATAGCAACTGGCAAAAATTTACAGAAACGATCCAAAATAGATTTCACCCTAGATGGTTCTAAAAATTCTTTGCTTTCTTCATTGATATGCATCACAATCTTCGTACCTCTATTGCTATAATCTACCTCGTATAATTCATAACTAGGACTGCCATCACAACTCCAGAAAACACCTGGTGCATCTGTATGACTTTTTGAATAAATATCAACTTTATCACTCACCATAAATGAGCTATAAAATCCTAAACCAAAATGACCAATGATACTCGCATCTTGATACTTCGTTACAAATTCTTCGGCGCCACTAAATGCCACTTGGTTAATATACTTGTCCACTTCTTCGGCAGACATACCAATACCATTGTCAATGATAGAAATTGTTTTTTCTTTTGCATCCACAATCACGTCCACTCTTAAATCACCTATATCGCCTTTTACTTCGCCTTTGGAGCTTAATGTTTTTAATTTTTGGGAAGCATCTACCGCGTTACTTACTAATTCACGAATAAAGATTTCGTGGTCACTATAAAGGAACTTTTTAATGATTGGAAAGATGTTCTCTGTCTGAACTCTTATTTGACCTTTTTGCATAGTTATATCGTTTGGTTCTACTATTGCAAAATAAGGACCAAAGCCATGGTTCTGCCAAGCTGACAAGTTCCTGCAGTAAAAAGGGGCAAAAACCGTTAATTTTTCAGCCAGGCTGCGCCTGAACACCGAGGATTGGTCAACAAAATGTCATCTGGATGCCTGATTATAAGCTGCTTCTCTGAATTGTAAACAGAATACACCCCCAATATGGATCCATTGCCGTTTGGGATGGCTCCCCCGGCAAAATCGGCATACCCACTGGTCCTAAGATACATCGTGCCTCCAGTACAAAATTTAAGGGCGCGGCTAGCACCTAATTTGTTTTTCTTATCTGCAAATGTTTGAGCAGTATCGGTAGCCGAAAATTCAATATTGGATAATTGAATCAAACGCCCTTGTAATGAGTCATGCAAATTTTTAAATTGCACTTGGAGGGGAATGATCGGGTAATTGTCTTGCAGAATTTGAATATGCTGTTTGAATAAAGGTAGCGGAATACCACCTGTCACCAAGCTACCCGAACTACTGTCTACCGCACCAACCAATTGAATCATTCTACGATAATCTGATAAGAGCAAATCTTTCAAACGCAATCGAATCAATGTCCCAACGGGATAATCTTGAAAAAGATTTTGACCATCTAATAACAACATGATACCGCCAGTACTATCTTGAATGACGATTGATTTATACCAATTGTCATATTCATCATTGGCCACTATTACCGCCTGAAGCATCCATTCCTTTTGAATTGGCTCTACTTCGCCCATGAGGTGTAAACGTTTAAGCTGTTTGATGGAGATAAGACTATCACTTGATTGACCTTCATTAACACTAGCATAGGCAGCTTTCTTAAAACAAGCCACGCAACAAGTTATTGAAAACAGCAGCAGCATTAAAGCCGCTAAAGAAGAGATATTATTTTTCATAAATTAAAATTTGATAGATAAAATTGAATTGATTGATGTGTTTGATAAATTGATTGACGTGATTGAACTATTTGAAGTATTTGAAGTAATTGGGATCATTGGATGAATTGATTGACGTGATTGAACTATTTGAAGTATTTGAAGTAATTGGGATCATTGGATGAATTGAATTAAATTTTTTTTGGATTAAGTAGTATCAAAGCATGGATACCTGCAGGCCAAGGGTATAGGTTCTTCCTAAATCATAAATGTATTTTGCAGGAAATTTATCTGTTTTAAAATTTTTGTAATCATACCTTGACTGTTCAAAGATTAAACTAGGTATAGAGGCCCCTAATAGATTTCGAATAGAGCTCGTCAGCCTTAAATTTATTTTTCTGTTTCTAGCATCTAATTCAAAGTTTTTTGAAATAAATAAATTTGACACCCATTGGCTGGAAGCCCACACAGGCTTATATAAATCTTCCCAAATTGTATTTGTTGGACTATTTATTTTCACCCAATCGCTTCTTCTAAATAGATCATGACTAATTGCACGTCTGCTTGCATACACCGTTGTATAGCTAATGCGCAATGAATAAATGGGTTGATAATTGATTGTAAAAGCTTGCACGGATTGAGGATAGGATGTGGCAGGAAAATCCTTTAATAATAATCTACCCGATTGCACTTTATATAAGTTATCAGCAATCCTTATTTCATACAAAGGCTGATTGGTGATGGTATACCAGCCATAGCTATTGCCAATGCTTAATTGAATTGGACTGGTCCAATTGGTTTCAATATAAGATTCTACACCATAATGCATCGTCTCCATTTGTCCAACACTGGCCCTTACAAAAGCATTAAAGTAGTCGTGGTAGAATAATTTATATTGACGTTCATTTTGATTAGACTGCGCAAAAACTACAGCATTGGCCTTGATATTACTCCCCATAAATTGTAGTTTAATTTCAGTACCTAAATGGATCAGTGGCAAAAGGAAAGGATTTTGTATAGCATGGTTAGCAGGATCAGCATAGAGTTCTGATGCATCAGGCGCTTCCCATTCCTGGAACAACCGCGTGGTGAGGTACCATCTTCCATTGAATTTATAACGCAGATACAATTGGTACTGATAAGAAGGAAACAATGCAGATTCAGCTATACCTTTTGAAAGATTAGGAAACAAGCCATTTTGCTTCAAGCCTTCCCTTTGCATTTTATCTACGCTCATCTTCATCCCTAATCCCCATTCCAAAAAAGACGTGGCACTATTTAAAGAAGTCCAAATGCCCATGTTTTGATTGGTTAAAACATAATGCGCCCCCCAAGATTCCCCTACTTTTATTTTACGATCTGGAAATTGAAGATCATTTTGAAAAGCAGCTGCAAGTCCATCATCATTCACCCAAGTATTGTAATTGTAATAAAATTTTCCGCCCAAGAGGTCTGCTACTCGATTGCTATATCCAATTTTATCTGCATTGATTGATAGACCAAGATGCCATTTAGTGATTGGGCTTATTGTATAATTTGAAACTGCAGAAAAACGAAGCAATTGCAATTGTTGTACTTGTTCATTGATAATATATTGTGCCGCTCCATTTTCATTAGCAAGATTTTTGGCTTTTAACTGATCAAATTGAACCTGCAATAATTCAGGATGGATGGCATACCAATTCAATAACTTATTTTTAAGTTGTTCGTCAATGGCATAACTAGGTAAGTATTTATAATAGTCTGGTCTTGGATCCGCCGCTTTTGACCAATCCAACTGGGTCGAGCTTTGTCTTCCCAGTGCCGCACCAAAATTCAATTGAATCAGGTTTTCTTTTTTTGTTCGAATATCATAATGCAGGCTCATGACTGGCGCATTACTTTTTTTTGTATTGGCATAAAAAGGTTTGCCGTCAAGCCATCCCCAGCTTGGGTTGTACAATGGATCCTTAGTAAGGGTATATAATTCTTGTACAGTAGGTGCACGTTTTCCTTGCACTACCGGACTCCACCAAAAAGAAAATCCCAATTGTTGCTTAGAAGCAATCAATTTTTCAACACTCAATAAAAATCCTTGTCGATCTTTCACGCCATTGGCCAGATAACCTAAAGGTGTTTTTTGAAGGACTGCATCTACATTAATGATATAACTATTTTTTAAAAGTCCAGTATGCCATTGAAGTCTAAGTTCTTGCATGGTGGTTGCATTGGACACACTCGAACTAATTGATTTTGTTTTTGTAAATAAGGATGCATTGGAAGACATAAAACTATTCCCTGAAGCACCGCTTATTCCAAATGCATTCATGCCATAGGGTGGATTCAGATCGATTGTTTTAAAACCTCTATACAATCCTGCATAACTAAAGCTTGGATCCCAACCATTTAAATTGGTACGCCAATCAATGCCATTGATTTGATTTCCTTTACTGCTTAATAATCCCCTAGGAACCCAATTCAAAGCAAAGCCATGATATTGTGCCATTTCATGCAATCCAGCATAACCGGATTGTAATAAATTAGGCACCCAATAAATTGATGATTCTCCAATGATATCAAATTGTTTTGGCAATGCATCCGCATTTTCGGTTTGCGCCAATAATGCACTTACGTTTATGTAAATACAACAAGAAAAAAGTAAACAGCAGCGCGCAATTTGATTCATGCCAGCAAATTGCATTATTAAATCAATCGATTTGCTTCGGTAAATACGCTGTTATCTTAGTTATTAAAACTGCATATTTATAAATAATCAGGATCAATAAAATAATGATAGACCAAAAAATATAATTATGAATAAGAAATTAAATAAGAAAAATAAATTAACACTGATAACTATATTATTCTTAACGTCTTGTGTTTTTCAAAAGCAACTAAATGCTTCACAAGTAGTTGCTTTCTACAATTGCGAAAATTTTTATGATACTACCAATCAAATCATTGTGAATGATGAAGAGTTCTTACCCAATAGTGCAAAGGGATACAGCGCATCAAGGTATGCTCAAAAAACAGCACAATTAGGCAAAGTGATTTTTGGACTAGGTCAATTAGGGAATAAAGAAGGTGTGGCATTATTGGGTGTAGCAGAAATCGAAAATCAATATGTGTTAGAAAAAGTCATCCAATCGAATGCCATCAATAAATACCAATATCAATACATCCACTTTAATTCAAAAGATCCAAGAGGCATTGATGTTGCATTAATTTATCAACCTCGTTTTTTCAAACCCTATCAATACAAAACCTACTCATTAAAAGACGCCAACCATTTTCAAGACTACGCCACCCGAGATATTTTACTAGTAAAAGGACAACTACAACAACAATGGGTTTATATATTGGTGAACCACTGGCCCAGTAGAAGAGGCGGTTCTAGCTTAGCCAAAAAAAATAGAATCTGGGCAGCCACTACTTGTAAGCGGATTATGGATAGTATTCAAAAAGTAGATCCAAATGCCTATTGGATTGTCATGGGCGATTTTAACGATAACCCAACCAATAAAAGTTTGAAAACCTTAGGTCTGGACAATCCGTTTTTACCCTTATTCAAGCAGGGCCAGGGCACGCTTGCTTTTAGGGACAGTTGGAACCTCTTTGACCAGATCTTGATAAGTCGCAATTGGCAAAACAATCAATCGGCATTAACTCATTATAAACCAATCATTTATAAAACCCCCGACATGATCGAAAACCAAGGTAAATACGCTGGATATCCTAAAAGAACCTGGAATGGGGACCAGTTTAGGGGCGGGTATAGTGATCATTTTCCTGTGGCACTTATTTTTAAGCCAAATTTGACTGGAAATCCACTGAAATAGCCTACCTTCGCCCTCCCAAATCTGTTTTGGCAGATTCATTCTGAATAAGGATGTCCACTGGGAAAAACCAATTATTTAACCAAAAAATTCAAGTAATGAACAATTACG
>JBILAW010000138.1:0-4369 GCA_044354025.1 Sediminibacterium sp. | reverse complement strand
AACAGATAAAGATGCATCTTCTTTGTATAAACCCATCGAAGATGGTTTAATAATAAAATCCTGATTCGCAGTGGGCATCTCAGTAAAAAAATTTTTCCAATCCTGCTGTCCTGATTGCCCTGTTTTTGGGATTAAATGCGCTTGGTTTTTTTGCGTAAACCCTTCATACAATGACTTTCTAGAAGTTTCCTGAACTTGACTTTCCGAAAAAGGTTTTTGAATGGCATCCAATTGTTGAATGTTGGCATCTAAAGAAAAATCCAAAGAAGGTGCAATGCTAAATTGGGCTAATGCATGTTTGACAGCTGCTTGAACAAATGCATATATGATCTTATCGTCTTCGAATTTAATTTCTTGTTTGGTTGGATGTACATTGATATCTACTTTCGATGGGTCTACATCGATGTATAAAATATAACTTGGGTAACTATCTTTTGCGATTAAACCATCAAATGCATTGGCGATGGCGTGGTGCAAGTAGGCACTCTTAATGAATCTTCTATTGACAAAAAAGTATTGGTCGCTTCTTGTTTTTTTTGCAGTCTCTGGCTTACCAACAAAACCGGAAATGGTTAAGTAGTCTGTATGTTCTCCAACTGTCACCAATTTACTTTGATAATTGTTGCCTAGCACTTGAATGGCTCTTTGTTTAAAGCTCCCTCCATCCCAATGGTAGACTTCTTGACCATTGTTATTTAAATTAAAATGAATCTCAGGAAAAGCCAATGCCACCCTTGTAAATTCTTCTAGTATATGTTTAAGTTCCGCAGAATTGCTTTTCAAAAAATTTCTTCTAGCAGGTACATTGAAAAATAAATTTTTCATACTGATACTCGTTCCAACAGGTGTTGCAACTGGTGCAGTCGAAATCACTTTGCTATTTTCAATAGAGACTTCTGTACCCACTTCATCTTCTGGTCTTTTTGTTTTTAGTTGCACTTGAGCCACCGCGGCAATCGATGCCAATGCCTCGCCCCTGAATCCCATGGTGCGTATTTGAAATAAATCTTCGATCACAGATATCTTACTAGTCGCATGCCTCGCAAATGCATTTTGAGCATCTTTTTCAGACATGCCCTTGCCATTGTCAATCACTTGGATCAATGACTTGCCTGCTTCGTTAATGATCAGTCGAATTTCCGTAGCCTCGGCATCTACCGCATTTTCCAATAATTCCTTGACAGCACTGGCTGGTCTTTGTATGACTTCGCCTGCCGCAATTTGATTGGCAATATGATCTGGTAGTAAATGAATTGTTTCGGCCACTTATTTAACTATTTTAAAGTGTGTAAAAGTAGTAAATTTGCGTCTTAAAAACGAACCTTATGCAGAGAACAGCCGACATCCAGAAATTAAGCCATAAATACCTTCCAGCCGACTTCGTAGTGACAGATTGGGCAAGTTTGGAGCCTTTTTTCAAGGAATTGAAAGAGCGACCTATCCTTGCTTTACAAGATTTAGAGGGATGGTTGACAGATTTGAGTGAATTGGAAGCTTGTATTAGTGAAGATGCTTGTTGGAGACAAATAAAAATGACCTGCGATACGACAGATAAAAGCTTAGAAGATGCGTTTACTTTTTTCTGCATGGAAATTCAACCTCAGATGCAACCCTATGCTGATGCATTGAATAAAAAATTGATTCAATCTCCTTTTACTGCAGCGTTAGATCAAGCTCAATACCATACTTATTTAAGGTCAGTCAAAAAAAGCATTGAATTATTTAGAACAGAGAATATTCCGATTCAAGCTGAGTTAAGTGTTTTACAACAACAATATGGTGTGATTGCTGGTAAGATGACCATCGAAGTGGGTGGTAAAGAATACACTTTACAACAAGCTGCACAATTTTTAGAAAACGAAGACCGCGCATTTAGAGAGGAAGTATATCGAAAAATTCAAACAAGAAGATTGCAAGACCAAGAAGCGATGCATGACTTGTTTACAAACTTGGTTCAAAAAAGACACCAAGTGGCTTTGAATGCGGGCTTTGAAAATTATCGTGATTATAAGTTTGCAGAATTAGGTCGTTTTGATTATACGAAAGAAGATTGTTTTCAATTTCATGAAGCGGTGAAGCTACACGTGATGCCTCTAATCGAAAAAATTTACACGCGTAAAAAAGAAAAGCTAGGAGTAGATTTGCTTAAGCCTTGGGACTTAGAAGCAGAGCCTGCTGGCACCAAACCATTACGTCCATTTACAGACGGAAAAGATTTGTATGAAAAATCTGTGGCCTGCTTTGAACAAGTAGATCCTTTCTTTGCAGATTGTTTAAGAAAAATGAATGAGCTTAAACATTTTGATCTTGAAAGTAGAAAAGGCAAAGCGCCGGGTGGATACAATTGTCCTTTAGCAGAATCAGGTGCGCCATTTATATTCATGAATGCAGCTGGGCAAATGAGCGATGTGACGACAATGGTCCATGAGGGTGGACATGCAGTGCATTCTTTTTTATCACATCAATTGTCATTGAGCGCATTTAAAGAGTACCCAATGGAAATTGCAGAAGTTGCAAGCATGTCCATGGAATTGTTTAGCATGCAGCACTGGCAACCCTTTTTCGAAAAAGAAGCAGATTTAAAAAGAGCGATAGAGCATCAACTAGAAAGAACAATTACTATTTTCCCATGGATTGCGATTATCGATAAATTTCAACATTGGGTGTATACGCATCCTGCGCATACGATTGAGCAAAGAACCAATGAGTGGCAAAATATTGTAAAAGAATTTTCATGTAAGACTTTAAATCAATCTGGGTTAAAAGAATTTAGAGCGATAGGATGGCAAAGACAGTTGCATTTATTTGAAGTGCCATTTTATTATATCGAATATGGCATTGCACAATTAGGTGCGATAGGCATGTGGATGCAGTATCAAAAAAATCCTTCACAAGCATTAGAAAATTATATGAATGCTTTAGCTTTGGGTGGGACAAAGACCTTACCAGAATTGTATCAAACTGCAGGTTTGGAATTTAATTTCTCTCCTGAGTATGTTAAAAATTTGATGGAATTCACCAATCAAGCACTTGAAAAATTATATCACTAAATTAAAAAATGAATTAAGATGAAAAAAATAGGCAGTGTAATTTTATTGAGTATGCTCACACTCATTGTAGCAGCACAAAAACCTAGTACGGCACCAACTGGAAAATCAGATCCAATTATGCCTGTTTATTTAGTGGATGGGGTAGAAACGCCCTATGCTAAAGTGGTTAAAATCAATACGGCATTGATTGCATCTATGGATGTATTTAAAGGCCCTGATGCCATTGCGAAATTTGGAGCAAAGTATAAACACGGTATCGTGTTGGTGAAATTAAAGAAGCCAACTAAAAAATAAATTGAAGATGATTTCATAAAAAAAAGACCTCGAAGTTTCGAGGTCTTTTTTTTATGCGTTATTTCCATTTTCAGGACTAGGCCCTTCTGGTCTTGGTCCATTATTAGGATTTGGTCCCTGAGGTCTAGGCCCATTTGGTCCGTTTTGATTCGGTCCTTGTGGACGTGGTCCATTTTGGTTTGGTCCCTGAGGTCTATTCCCTTGAGGACGAGGCCCGTTTGGATTTTGTCCTTGTGGACGAGGTCCATTTTGGTTTGGTCCCTGAGGTCTATTCCCTTGTGGACGAGGCCCGTTTGGTCCGTTTTGATTCGGTCCTTGAGGACGAGGTCCATTTTGATTCTGTCCCTGAGGTGTTCTATAATTTCTTTCTTGATCTCTTCTGCGTCGATCGTTCTTTTCTAATGAACGTAAACTTATCTGACCTACTAACTCTACAAATTCTGGTTCCACTTCTTTATTCTTACTAGTGATTTCTACCGCTTCTAATTCTTCTACCGCAATACCTTGTTGATTCAGTTTTTTAATTTCCTTAACGCGTTCAATCGTTAATGGAAAATGCTTGGTATTGTTAGGAAGGGTATACCACATTAAATTCTTGAAAATATCTTTCTTGATTAAAAAAGCAGTCCCCATTTGAGTTTGTAAATTGTCTGCGTAATCAGGAAAGGCTTGCAATGCATCTAAATAAGTATCTAATTCAAAATTCAGGCAACATTTTAAACGACCACATTGGCCACTTAACTTTGTTTGGTTGATGGATAAATTTTGATAACGCGCAGCAGTGGTGTTGACACTTTTGAAATCGTGTAACCAAGTACTACAACAAAGTTCACGACCACAACTTCCAATACCTCCAACTTTTGCGGCTTCTTGACGAATACCTATTTGGCGCATTTCTACTTTTACTTTAAACTCATTTGCGAACATACGGATGAGTTCTCTAAAGTCAATACGATCATCTGCTGTGTAGAAAAAAGTACCTTTTTTGCCATCCGCCTGCAATTCGATCTCACTTAATTTCATCT
>JBILAW010000174.1:0-4386 GCA_044354025.1 Sediminibacterium sp. | reverse complement strand
AGCATCACTTTTAAAGAAGAAAAAGTAAAAAAATATAGGTACACGGGCGTATTTGAAAATGTGAGTTTAGAAAAAGTGTTTCAATTAATCAAGTATTCTAAAAATATTAACTATAAAATAGATGATAAAAATATTGTGATTGAATAAGGATTTATATTTCCTATAAATTCTAATAAGATTACAAAGTTGACGGTAATAATTTTTTTAACAATGGACTTAATTAGCTTTTTAATAACCAATAAAAGAAAACCTATGGAAAAAAAAGAATCTTTTCCTATTAAAAATCTTCTTTTCTCTGTCACAAGAGGAATCAAAATTGGATTTTTATTAATTATCATTTCAATTCAGCTTTCAGCAAAAAACTTTGCACAGCAAAAAATTTCGTTGGATTCGGAAAGAACTGATATTCAAACTGTTTTTAAAATGATTGAAAAACAGTCAACTTATCGCTTTTTTTACAGCAATGATGTATTGCCTGCAAACAAAGAAGTTACAGCGCAATTCAAAGATGCTTATGTCGAAGTGATCTTGAATAAAATATTAGATGGACTTCCGGTTACATGGAAATTCATTGATGACAAAAACATTGTCATCTCTAATAAAACAAGCAACACTTTTTCAGCCTCATCTATTGCCATAGCGGATACTGTTGTTTCTGGTGTTGTGACTGCTTCTGAAGATGGCCAGCTACTTAAAGGGGTCAATGTGGCAGTGAAGGGCACTACGAATAAGACGACAACAGATGATGATGGTAGGTATAAAATAAAATTAGCGTCTGTTAATAGTACACTTGTTTTTACCTATGTTGGTTATACAAACAAAGAAGTGTCTGCAAGCAAGTCTAGTGATTTAAATGTAGCATTAAAAGCAAGTTCACAAGCCTTAGATGAAGTGGTTGTAGTAGGTTATGGTAAACAAAAAAGAAAAGAGGTAACCGGTGCGATTGCTAGTATCAATGAATCTCAACTTAAGGAGATTGCAGTGAGTAGTTTTGAGAATGCCATTCAAGGTCGAGTAGCAGGTTTAGAGGTGTCAGTACCTTCTGGAGAACCTGGTTCGGCTCCAGTGATTAGAATTAGAGGTTCAGCATCTATCTCAGCAGGAAATGATCCTTTATATGTAATAGATGGTTTACCAATTTCAAGCAATTCTGGTTTACAACAAAATATTGGACAAAGAACAGAGGCTTATACAGTTCCAAAAATTAACCCTTTCACAACAATCAATCCTAATGATATACAATCTATCGAAGTATTAAAAGATGCATCAGCGGCTGGTATCTATGGATCAAGAGGTTCAAATGGGGTGATTATGGTGACGACTAAAAAAGGTTTAAAAAATAGAAAACAAATTTCCTTTAATGCGTATACTGGTATGAATGAAGCGATGAATTTACCTGATTTAATGGGTTCAGAAGAATTAATTCAGTATACTAAAGAAACTAGAAATAATAACTATTTACAAACGAACGATCCAACGAATCCTGCAAGTAAAACATACAATGCATTATACAATCCTAATACAAATGCAGGAAGAGGAACACAAGCCAATTTCTTAATACCAGAAAAATATATCAACTGGGATGGCACCAATACCGATTGGTTAGGCTTAGTGCTTTCAAGAGGTATGGTTTCTAATTATAATTTATCTGTTAGTGGCGGCAAGGATAATATGACTTATTATACCTCAGCTGGATATTATACCGAAGAGGGTACGATCAAAGGTTCTAAATTTGATCGCTATACTTTTAGAGCAAATGTGGTAGATGATGTTTCCTCTAGACTTCAAATTGGATCTAGTGTCAATATTGCTTTTACAGATAACAATCGTTTACCAGCGAATGGACCTTATTTTGCTTTACCTCCAGGGATTATTTATGATGCGATGGTGCACTCTCCAGTGATTAAACCTTATTTAGCTGATGGAAGTATCAATCAGTCTGATAACCAAAATCAATTAGGTGCTTATATGACAACTGCTAATAATCCATTAGCAACGATGCAAGCAATTAAGGAGAACATTCGTAATCTTAGAATTTTTGGTAATAGCTATCTTAAGTATAATATCTTACCAGATTTATCATTTAAGACCTATATCGGTATTGATCTTGATAATTATCAGCAGTCTTATTATAAAGGGGTTACCTTATTATATAGAGGCGCTACAAAGCCTGATCCATTTGCAAAGTCTAGTTCTTCACAAGGATTAAATTGGATTTGGGAAAATACATTGGATTATTCTAAAACATTGAATGACCACACATTGACATTACTTGGTGGTTATACTGCACAAAAGCAAAACAATGACTTACAGTTTATCCAAGCGAATAGTTTTCCAGACGATCAAGTAAAAACAGTGAGTGGTGGAATCGTAACTGGTGGATCTGCTGTAAAAGAACAATGGACTTTAGTTTCTGCTTTAGCAAGAGCGAACTATTCGTATAAAGAAAAGTATTTATTGTCTGCTTTAATAAGATCGGACAAGTCGTCAAGATTTGGTACTGGTAATCAAACAGGGGTATTCCCATCTGTGTCTGCCGGTTGGAGAATTGACCAAGAATCATTTATGTCAAATGTTGAATCTATTAATGAATTAAAACTTAGAGCAAGTTATGGTTTCACTGGTAACTTCCAAATTCCAAACTACGGATCTATTGGTTTATTAAACAATGCAAATTATGTATTTGGTAATGCTTTAGTAAATGGTATCGGTAGATCAACTTTAAATAATGATCAATTAAGCTGGGAGTCTAAAAAGCAATTAGATATTGGTTTGGACTTTGGCTTATTCAATGATCGTATTTATGGTGGATTTGATTACTATAATAGTGTTACATCAGATTTATTGTTGAATGTAAATATTGCTTCCTCTGCTGGTTTTACAACTGCATTAACAAACGTTGGTGAAGTTGAAAATAAAGGGGTTGAGTTTACTTTGAATACAAGAAATACAGTAGGTAAGTTTCAATGGTCAACAGATTTTAATATCAGTGCTAATAGAAACAAGGTTTTAAAACTTGGACCAACTGGAGATCCTATTTTGAGTGTTGGTAGTGCTGGAGATATCAGACACATCACTAGAATTGGAGACCCTGTAGGAAGTTATTATGGCTATCAAGTGGTTGGAGTCTATCAAACAATGGATCAAATTAAAGCTGCACCAAAAGATTTATTAGTTGGAGCAGGAGGTGCAAGACCTGGTGACTTACAATTCAAAGACGTAAATGGGGATGGTCAAATTACGCAATTAGATAGAACAACTCTTGGTAACTACATGCCTGATTTTACTTATGGTATCACGAATAAATTTAGATATGCCAATTTTGATTTAAGCATCTTCGTTCAAGGCGTAGAGGGTAGAGAAATTCTGAATTTGACCCAAAGACACCTTTTCAATGGTGAAGCTAATTTCAACTCTTATGCTGCATATAAAGACAGATGGGTTTCTGCTGAACAACCAGGTAATGGTAAAATTCCAAGAGGAGATAGTAACTCTGGACTGCACGGTTTTAATATGAGACCATCCTCTTTCCAGGTGGAAGACGGATCTTATGTTAGATTAAGAAATGTAACTCTTGGATATGAATTTCCGGTTAAAGGACTTTCTAAAAAAGCGAGAGTATATGTAACTGGTACCAATTTATTCATATGGTCTAACTATTTAGGTTTTAATCCAGAAGTACAACAACAAGCAACGAACAATCTTGTTCCTGGAGAAGATTATGGAGCATATCCTATCTCTAGAACTTTTTTAGTTGGATTTAACATTACATTTTAATTAAAAGAATAAATAAACGAATATGAAAAAATATATATTATACGCCTTATTAATTCTTGTACATTCATCATGTAGCAAAGAATTTACTGAGTTGTCTCCAATTTCGGAGAGAAATATTCAATCTGCCTATAAGACAGAGGCTGATTTTGCTGTAGCAATCAATGGTTTGTATGATGCACTTCAATTAAATGGTACATATGGTAAAACATATCTATTGTTGAATGAAATGAGATCAGATAATACATTGAATGGTGGTGGTTGCAATGGTATCGCGCAATCACTTTGTGAGGTTGAGCTCTTTAAAGAAATCACAACAGCGAATGAGTTGTCATCTGCTTGGTCTGATTCTTACAGAGGGATAGCTCGTTGTAATATCATTCTAGATAAAATTGATGCATCTGCTGTACCTGACGCTTTAAAGAAAAGATACAAAGGGGAAGCACTTTATATCAGATCATTATTGTATTATAATTTAGCAATTATATTTGGCAATATACCTTTACAGCTAACTGATGTGGCATCTCCTGCAGATGTTAATTTGAAACAATATCCTGCAACAGATATTTACAAACAAGTGATTACAGATTTAGTTGCAGCAGAACCTTTACT
>JBILAW010000137.1:0-4387 GCA_044354025.1 Sediminibacterium sp. | reverse complement strand
TTTCTGCAAGAGCGCATTGCTTCTTTCATCAAGTAGAAGGATTGTATATCGACGAAAATGTAAGCTTCGCAGATTTAAAACAAACACTTTATTTTTTCGTACAAGAAATGTTTGGTAAGGAAGTGAAAGTGCGTTTTCGCCCAAGTTATTTTCCATTCACAGAACCAAGTGCAGAAATGGATATCAGTTGTCAAATTTGTGCAGGCAAGGGCTGTAATATTTGTAAGCACACAGGTTGGGTAGAAATTTTAGGATCAGGTATGGTGCATCCAAAAGTGTTAGAGAATTTTGGCATCGACCCTGAAAAGTATACTGGCTTTGCGTTTGGCATGGGCGTAGAAAGAATCGCACAATTAAAATACCAGGTCAACGACTTGCGTTTATATTCACAAAACGATGTGAGGTTCTTACAACAATTTAAAAGTGTATAGTTAAGCTGCTAAATGTTTTTTTGCTTTAAAAGGTTTTAGCTTTAAGCTTTTACTAAGTAGTTCTGCTTCATTCATATCAAATGAAAGCTGAAGTCTAATCCATATCTCAGCTGTGCCTCCAAAGACCTTTGCAATTCTAGATGCAAGTAGAGGAGTAACTGGCGCTTTTCTATTGATTACATTTGACAATGAATTTCTAGAAATATCCATTAAGATTGCCGCTTCTGTTATAGTAAGATTATTAGCAAAAATAATTTCTTCTTTAAGCAACTCGCCCGGATGAGTAATATGTTTGATTTTTCTAATCATTTTGTAAAATTAATGGTAGTCTATCAAATTAACATCAAAAACATTTTCTTCTTCAAATCTAAAAATAATTCTCCAGTTTTCTTTCACACTCAAACTCCAATATCCCTTATAATCACCCTTTAATTTATGAATCCCCCAGTTTCTAAAAGCAAGTAAATCATCTGGTAAGCATCTTATGTCATTCAAGGTAACCAAAATATGTCTGATTTTAGTTATTTGATCAGGAGGGATTAGCTTTGAGCTTCCTACTTCCCAGAACAACTTTAATCCTTTATGCTTGAAAGAAACGATCATAATGTAAAAGTATTACTAGCATATTGATAAATAAAATAAAACGATTTGAAGATTTTCTAAAAAACAAGGATTATTTTTATTCGAATATGTTGCATAATACAAAAGGAATAGTTTTACGCGTGACCAAATACGGCGATACAAGTGTCATCGCTTCCATCTACACAGAACTTTTTGGCTTGCAACAATACATTGTAAAAGGTGTTAGAACCATTAGTAAAAAAGGTGCAAGTAAGGGTGTGTTTTATCAACCCGGTGCCATCCTGCAAATGGAAGCCTATCATTATCCAATGAAGAGCATGCAGATGGTCAAGGAAGTCAATTGGTCTTATGTGTATCAAAACGTGTATTCAGATGTCTTACGCAATGCAGTAGCTACTTATATTGTAGAGATTTTACAACAGACATTGGAACCCGAACCCCACCCTGAATTATTTTATTTAATCGAGGATACCTTTAAGCAATTAGACAAAGGTGATGCTGGATTAGTGAGTAACCTGCCTATCTATTTTTTAATTCACTTAAGTCAAACCTTGGGCTTTGGATTGCAAGGCGTGTATTCAACAGACACGCCCATACTAGATGTGCATGAAGGTAATTTTGTTGCCAATAAACCACTCCATCCCTATTTTTTAGAAGGATTAGAAGCACAAACCGCATCTACTTTTTTAAGCCTACAATTATACAATGAATTGGAAACGATCCACTTAAATGGCGCACAAAGAAAAAAAATATTGGAATTGTTTCAGCTCTCTTTAAGCTGGCACTATAAAAAATTTAGTGAGATCAAGTCACTGCCTATTTTACAAGCAGTGTTGCATTAGTTTTCTTGATAATTTAATATCAAATATTATATATATACTATATTAATCCATTATATTTAATGCACAAATTAATATATGGAAGTACATCATCATTCACATCATCCTAAAAAGTGGAAAGAATATATCTCTGAATTCTTAATGTTGTTTTTAGCGGTCACGCTAGGCTTTTTGGCTGAAAATGTACGCGAAGAACAAATCATTGAACATCAAACAGAAAGTGTTATTGCGCAACTAAGGCTGGAGTTAATGCAAGACACAACTCAGCTATCTAATAATAAAAAAACAATTGCAAAACTAGATACAGCTGTTGCTTACGTTGCATATTTTATTAAAAACGATCAGCTTGAAACAAAGACCGAAGACTTTTATTTATTACATAATTTCATCTTGTATCGTGTTGGTATTTTTGAATCTGCTTGTATTGCTTTAGATCAATTAAAGTACACTGGTTTGATGAAAAATATTAAAAACGAAAAGCTAAGATCGGCCATTGAAAAGTATAATCTAAGTATAAAAAATTTAGAAGGACGAGCAGAAAGGGAGAATAATTTCATGGACAAAAATACAGATGAACTTAGAACAGTTCCATTCGATATTTATAAATCATATAATTCCAATGTTGCCTTTTTAAATACAGAAAAAGGGAGACAGGTAAAGGAGGCTGATATTTTTTGTAACAATACTAAGTTGCATATCAATACTATACCAACATTCGTGCCCAATAACATCGTTTTAAAAAAATTCGACAAACAGGCTTATCTTAATACGCTTTTTAAATTAAATGGTATTCGGAATTCAACTCAAGGTGTTACATCAGAGCTAGCATACACAAGAGCTGTAGAATTAATTAAAAGTATTGAAGCAACTTATCCAAACATTAATAAACACTAATTATGGAAGTACATCACCATTCACATCATCCAAAAAAGTGGAAAGAATATATCACTGAATTCTTGATGCTATTCTTGGCTGTGAGTTTGGGTTTTATGGCAGAAAATATTCGTGAGCATCAAATAGAAAAGCATAGAGAGATAGCGTATTTACAAAATGTACACGAGGATTTAAAATTAGATTTAAAAAGCATAGATACTGTATTAGGTCAAAATTTATCCAGACTTGCACTTTTGGATACATTTTTTATTTCAATTCAAAACAACACAGTAACGAATGAGGACGCTTATTTTTATGTGCGCAATTTAGTATTAAGAGCCACTTTTGAAAGTTCACATGTTGGATTAGATCAAATTAAATCGGCAGGTGGATTGCGTATGATTAAAAACAAGGAGATTATTACAGGTATTCAAGAATATGAACGCACCCTGGATGCAACAGCAAAGATGGAAGTGGTTAGAGAAGGCACACTAGAACAAGCAAGATTTAAAATGGCTGTAGTTTTTGATCCAGTGATTCAATATGAAATGATGAAAGGACAAGGATACCAAGGAACTGGATGGACGAGATTTCAAAGACCTCGTAAAGCGGATTTAGTGTTGGAAAAAAATCCTGCCGCTTTTAAAGAGTTATTGAACTTGGTGCTTCAGGGTACAAATACCAATAATTATTTAAATACAAGACTAAATAAATTAAAAAAGATTGGACAAAAATTAGACAGCGCCATAGTGAAAGAATATGGCGATAAGTTTCATTAATCGTTATCTCTTTTGCTAATACGATGTCTACGCCAAAGTATAATAAGGATTGCGATGATGCCAAATAAAATAGGAAATCTCATACTTATTGATTTATAATGTAAGCTACAAAATTTTATGGCTGGATGCATTCTTTAAACTATTCAATGCGTCAATTCCTTTTATCAACACTACACCAGGTTTTTTCCCTTGCTCAAAACTACCCAAATGCTTTTCCATCTGTAATGCACGAGCGCCATTGATGGTGGCCCATCCAAGCATTTCATCCAATGGAATTTGTGGATGGTGTTGTTGGATTATTTTTAATTCATCCAAAACACTAAGGCTCCAGTTGCTAGCATAGCTATCGGTTCCAATGACGATGTTTGCTTTTTCGGAACGAAGTAATTCAATCGGTGGCATGGTTTTTTCAATGTACTGATTCGCATTAGGACATAAACACCAAAAGGCATTGGTCATTGCAGCATGGACTGCTTGGATATCTTCAGCTGATGTAAAACTATTGTGCACTAAAATGCCATGATGTGCTTTTTTGAAAATCGGTAAGATAGATTGCATTGAACTTAATCCCGTTGCTTCAAAAAAATCTAAATTCACTTTTGTTCTTTCATACATCCCTAAAAAACTACCGGTCTTAGTTTTAAAAAAATCATTCTCGTCGGGTGTTTCTTGATTGTGCATGCTAATGGTATGGATCCCAAAATGCGCACTTAACAAAAGCCATAAATCATTTGTTACCGAATAGGGTGCATGTGGCACAATGGATGCACGCACACAATTTTCTTGAAATTGTTTTTGAATTTCTAATCCTGCAATTATTTTATCGGCTGCAAGTGTAGGATCTAAATCATATAATTCTACAAAACTGTAATAGGCAAGATTG
>JBILAW010000035.1:0-14935 GCA_044354025.1 Sediminibacterium sp. | reverse complement strand
CAAAAGTGGCAAATGCAATTGTAAAGGAAAAAACATACTAGAAATTTCATCATGAGCGACGAAATCAAACACGAATGTGGCTTAGCATTCATTAGGTTAAGAAAACCTTTTTCCTACTATCTTCAAAATAGAGGGTCAGTCACCTACGGACTAAATAAGTTGTACCTCTTGATGGAGAAACAACACAATCGTGGACAAGATGGCGCAGGGATTGCAACTGTTAAACTAGATATAGAAGCAGGCAATCCTTTTTTATATAGATTAAGAAGTAGTGCACAGCAACCCATTGCGGATATTTTTTTTAAAGTGGGTCAAGAAATACAAGAACTAGAAAAATTACAGTCAGATATTACCAAACATCCTGGTTTAATGAAAGGGCATCTGCCGTTCATGGGTGAATTGTTACTAGGACATTTAAGGTACGGTACACAAGGCAAAAACAATGTAGAATTTTGCCATCCATTTATTAAGAAAAATTTAGCACCAGGGAAAAACCTTGCGTTAGCTGGCAATTTCAATTTGGTCAATACGGATGAATTATTCAAACTCATTCAGCATGAACCAGGTCCTTTTGAAAAACAAAGTGATTTGGCCGCCATGATGGAAGTGATTCATCACTTTTTAGTAAAAGAAGAAACAAAAAATCCTAACCATCCAAATATTGCTGAAGTATTAAAGCAAGCCGTGCCCATGTTTGATGGTGGCTTTACCATTGGTGGGCTAGTTGGTAATGGGTATAGTTTTATTATGCGTGATGCACATGGCATTCGTCCAGCATATTATTACATTGATGGTGAAGTGATTGTAGCTGCTAGCGAAAGAGCTGCTATTCGAACCACATTCAATGTAGGCGAGAACGAAGTGCATGAGTTGATGCCTGGTAATGCATTGATCGTAGACGATAAGGGAGGATATACCATTGAGCAAATTATTGAACCAAAAGAAAGAAGAGCATGTTCTTTTGAGCGTATTTATTTTTCTAGAGGTGGTGATGAGAAAATTTATAGAGAGCGTATAGCCCTTGGACATTACTTAAGTAAAATAGTATTAGATAGGATTGAAAAAGATTTAAAGAATACCATTTTCTCTTATATCCCAAACACGGCAGAAGTGGCATTTTACGGCTTGATAAAAGGCATGGAAGAATACTTGAATGCCATTAAAGTGGAACGTATATTAAGTTGGGGTAAGGATGTGGACGCAGAAAAATTAGGCGAGATGGTGAATCGAAAAATTCGCCAAGAAAAAATTGCTATCAAAGATGTTAAGCTAAGAACTTTTATTACTGCAGATTCGAATCGTAACGAGATGGTGCAACACGTGTATGATATTACTTATGGCACGGTGCGTAAAAATGAAGATAGCTTGGTGGTGATTGACGATAGCATAGTAAGAGGTACAACTTTAAAAGAAAGTATTGTTAGAATGCTATCAAGACTTTCCCCTAAAAAAATCATTGTTGTTTCTTCTGCACCTCAAATTAGGTACCCTGATTGTTATGGGATTGACATGAGCAAAATGGGCGATTTTATAGCATTTAAAGCAGTGATTGCTTTATTGAAAGAAAGAGGCATGGAAAAGGTGATGGATGATGTCTATCAAAAGATCAAAGCGTTAGAAGCTAAGAACGAACTTCATACCCAAAATGTGGTACGTGAATTATATAAGCCTTTCACAACAGAAGAAATCTCAGATAAAATTGCGCAACTCATTACACCAGATAACATTCAAATCCCTGTAGAAGTCATCTATCAAACGATTGAAGGCTTACACGAATGTTGTCCAACCAATACGGGTGACTGGTATTTCACAGGCAACTACCCAACCCCTGGGGGAAACAAAGTTTGTAATAAGGCATATACCAATTATATCGAAGGTAATAATCAACGAGGTTACTAATAAAAAAAGGTGCTAACTGCACCTTTTTTTATTAGAAATATATTTATCAGTAATAAAATTAAAGACGATAACAAATTGCGTTGATATTCATTCCGGCTCCAACTGATGCAAAAATCACCACATCGCCTTTTTCTAATGCATGTTCAGCATACTTTCCTTTAAGTACTAAATCGTATAAAGTTGGAATGGTTGCTACAGAACTATTGCCTAATTCGTGAATACTCATAGGCATGATATCTGCAGGAATCTCTTTGATATCATATAATTTATACAATGCTTTAATAAAACCCTCATCCATTTTTTCATTGGCTTGATGTAGGAAGAATTTTTTTATTTCTTGAATCTCCACCCCCGCTTTTTCTATACAAGCTTTCATTGCAATAGGGACATTCTTAATGGCATACTCATATACTTTTCGGCCCTTCATTTTAATATACCTTGTGGCATCATCTGCGGCTGGATGATTCGATTTCCCCATGTATAAATAACCAGCTTCATCGTTACAATGGCTTTGTACACTAAAGGATAAAATACCCTGATTAGGGTCTTCGCTATGTTCTACAATACAAGCGCCTGCACCATCACTAAAAATCATACTATCTCTATCGTGTGGATCTATTACTCTGCTTAAAGTCTCGGCACCAATGACTAAACATCTTTTTGCCATCCCTGATTTAATAAAAGAATCTGCTTGAATCACACCCTGTATCCATCCTGGACAGCCAAATAAAATATCATAAGCCACGCAGTTTGGGTTGACAATCCCTAAATGATGTTTTACTCTTGATGCAATGGCAGGAACGGCATCTGATTGGATGGTTCCATTTTGAACGTCTCCAAAATTATGTGCCACAATAATTTGATCAATCGTTTCAGGATCTATTCCTGCAGCCTCAATCGCTAATTTAGCTGCGGCAGCTGCAAGGTCAGATGTATTGACTTGAACATCGGCATACCTTCTTTCCATGATGCCAGTAATCCCTTTGAATTTCTCAACAATTTCTTGATTAGGGGTTTTGATCAATTCACTTTGTTCATCGTAAAAAGTATTCGAAACAAAATCCTGATTCGATTTAATATGGTGCGGTATAATGCTACCAGTGCCGGTTATAATGGTTGCCATAGAGGGGGTAATTTTTTGATAAGCAATATCCCAACCACTCTAAGTTAAGCAATTTAGATATATTTATCGCCTTTGTTCCGCTTTACTTCGGCCACATATTCTTTAATAGATTGCTCTTTATCCCTACTACAAATCATTAACACATCCTTTGTGTCAATCACAATAAAGTCATCCAATCCCTGAACTAACACTAGTTTGTCCTTAGGGGAATTGATCATGCATTTTGTAGCATCAATTACAATGACATTATCAGAGGCAACTGCATTGCCAAAATAATCCTTCTCCATATTTTCATATGCACTATTCCATGTACCTAGGTCACTCCATCCAAATGATGCTGGCATCACATATACGTTATTGGCCTTCTCCATGATGGCGATGTCAATTGAAATATTGGTGCACTGCGGATAAATTTTTTGAATCGCAGCATTTTCGGCTGGCGTGTTAAAATGCATTTTCTCTTGATCAAATAATTCATACATTTCTGGCTGATACTTTTCGAATGCAGCTAAGATGGAACTTATTTTCCAAGCAAAAATTCCCGCGTTCCATAAAAAGTCACCACTTTCTATAAATGATCTAGCAATTTCTAAATCCGGTTTTTCAGTAAAGGTTTTGACTTTAAATAAATCTTTAGCAACCTCTAATCCTTCGTATTGGATATAACCATAGCCTGTATTTGGATGGGTTGGCTTAATTCCTAAAGTTGCCAATGCCTTAATATGGTCTACAAAATCCAATGCTTCTAAAGCAATTGCTTGAAAGCGGTCTTCCTCTAAAATTAAATGGTCACTTGGTGCAACAATACATTTTGCATCAGGATTCATCTGCGCCAATTTAAAAGAGATATATGCAATACAAGGTGCTGTATTTTTTTTACTAGGCTCTGCTAAAATATTATCAATGGGCAACATCGGCAATTGTGTTTTCACAATGTCCACGTACTCTTCGGAAGTGACAATATAAATATTTTCTGCAGGAATAAATTTTGCATAACGTTCATAAGTCCATTGTACCAAGGTCTTACCCGTATTCAATACATCTAAAAATTGTTTAGGGAGTGCAGTCCTACTCATCGGCCAAAATCGACTTCCAATTCCTCCAGCCATAATGGCTACATAGTGATTTTTGTTTTGCATAGATATAGATTATAAAATCCCTTCTTTCATTAAATCGTGTATATGAATCATTCCTTTGTATTGACCTTCATCAGCAACAATCAATTGACTAATATCGTGTGCTTTCATTAGATCAAATGCTTCTATTGCCAATGTATCAGAGGAAATTGTAATAGGCTGCTTGTGTAAAATATCAGCAGCTTTAAGCTCCTGTATACTGTTATGTTGTTCTAGCATTCGGCGAATATCTCCATCTGTAATCATACCAATAATATTGCCACTATCATCTAAGACAACAGTTGCGCCCATCCTGCTTTTTGAGATTGCTATAATGACTTCTTTAACACTTGTTAACGGATTAACACTTGGTTGTGTATTTTGTTTTGCAATGGCACCTGTGGTTAAGGTTAATTTTTTTCCAAGATTACCTCCAGGATGAAATTTTGCAAAATCATTGGATTTAAATCCTCTTAATTCCATGAGTGTAATGGCCATTAAATCTCCCATCACCATTTGTGCAGTGGTGGATGAAGTTGGTGCTAAATTATGAATACATGCTTCTTGATCTACTGTAGTGTTAATCACAAGTGGTGTTGCCTTACTTAGATAACTATCCAAATTACCTACCATGGCAATCAATGGGTTGCCAAAATGGGCGATCAAGTCTACCAATAATTTAATCTCAGGACTCTCGCCACTTTTACTAATAATCATCACCACATCTTCTGGACCAATCATCCCTGAATCTCCATGAATCGCATCTGCTGCATGTAGGTAAATTGCAGGCGTGCCAGTAGAATTACAAGTGGCTACAATTTTTTGTGCAATAATGGCACTTTTACCAATGCCGCTCACGATAAAACGACCTTTGCATTGCATCACAGTTTGCACTGCGGCAACAAATTGATCGTCAATAAACTTCTCTAATCCCGCTACCGCTTTTGTTTCAATTAGTAAACCGTTTTTGGCAATGGATTTAATCTCGGAGGACATAGGCATTTTATAGATGAAGCAAAGGTAAGACTTCATTAACTTTGTACTCCATTTTTAATCTATCCTTTGTTAAAAGGTTTATTTTAAAAAATTAACCTTTTTAATGCACTTTTGGTTAACAAAATGCGTTAACTTAAGAGTACATTTGGACAATAAACGGTTGATTTCAAGCTTATTAAGATGCCTGCCACTAAAAAAACGATAAAAAAGACGGAAAAGCCTCAAAACAAGGACTTAATAGCAGCATTACAGCAATATTTTGGATTCTCCGAGTTCAAAGGTACCCAAGAACAAGCCATTGTTTCCTTATTAAGTGGTAGAGATACTTTTGTGATTATGCCAACAGGAGGTGGTAAGAGTTTGTGCTATCAATTGCCTGCAATGATGCTAGAAGGTTGTGCTATCGTTGTCTCTCCACTCATTGCTTTAATGAAAAATCAGGTGGATCTTGTTAGAGGATATAGTGAGCACGACGAAGTCGCCCACTTTTTAAACTCCTCTTTAAACAAGGGACAAGTCAAAGTGGTTAAGGAAGATCTTTTAAGTGGCAAGACTAAATTATTATATGTCGCACCAGAGACTTTGACAAAACAAGAGAACCTGGATTTCTTTAGCGATCTGAATGTATCTTTTTTTGCAGTCGATGAAGCGCATTGCATTTCTGAATGGGGACATGATTTTAGACCTGAATATCGTCGATTAAAAGAGATGATGGAAGAGATCAAACCATCGGCACCCATTATCGCATTGACTGCAACAGCAACACCAAAAGTGCAAAGCGATATTGTAAAAAATCTTGCACTCAAAAATCCTGAAATTTTAATTTCTTCTTTTAATAGGGATAATCTTTATTATGAAGTGCAGCCGAAAATCAAAAAAGATCAGACTGTTAAAAGTATTGTCAAGTATATCACTAAGCATAAAAAGAAAAGTGGTATCATTTATACCCTGAATCGAAAAACGACAGAAGAACTGGCCGACCTTTTAAAGGCTAACAATATTAAAGCTGTTGCTTACCATGCTGGACTAGATCAAAAATTACGAGCCGACAGACAGGATCAATTTTTAAATGAGGACGTGCAGGTGATTGTTGCTACTATTGCGTTTGGCATGGGTATTGACAAGCCAGACATTCGCTTTGTGATTCATTATAATATTCCTAAATCCATTGAGAATTATTACCAAGAGACGGGAAGAGCAGGCAGAGACGGTTTAGAAGGGAATTGTATTTTATATTATTCACAAAAAGACGTTTCTAAATTAGAGCATTTTTTAAGAGACAAGCCATTGAGTGAAAGAGAAGTGGGTGCGCAATTAATCAATGAAACTGTTGCATTCGCAGAGAGTGGTGTTTGTAGAAGAAGAAGTTTATTGCATTATTTTGGAGAACCATGGCCCGATCAAAATTGCGGTAAATGTGATAACTGTTTACAGCCAAAAGAAAAATTCCAAGCAAAAACAGAATTAGTACAATTATTACAAACAATACAAGCATTGAATGAAAGATTTGTAGCAGATTATGTCGTGCAAATTATTACAGGACATTATACGCCACAGATTGGATTGTATCGCCATGAAAAACTACCTGTTTTTGGAATTGGTAAAACGCATGATGAATTGTTTTGGAATAGCTTGATTCGTCAGGCAATGCTGGAGGAAATGATTGAAAAAGACATCGAAGAATATGGCTTATTGAAACTCACTGCTAAAGGCCAAAAGTTTTTGAAAAAGCCAAGTGCATTTTTGGTGGTATTACAAAATGTTTTTGCAGCCGAGTTGGGCGATGATGAAGAAAGCGAAGTAGCTGAAGATGCGGTTACCACAGACGATCGATTATTTGAATTATTGAAAGACCTGCGCCAAGTCGTTGCTAAAAAAATTGGCTTGCCTCCATTCGTTATTTTCCTAGAGACTTCTTTGCAAGACATGGCCACATTGTATCCTACCTCATTCACTGAACTAGAGCGTTGTCAGGGTGTGAGCAAAGGCAAGTCCATCAAATATGGCGAAGCATTTATTAAGCTGATAGAAACATATGTAACAGAGCACAATATTGAAAAGCCAGATGACTTTGTAATGAAGTCTGTAGCCAATAAATCTAGCAATAAAATCTACATCATTCAAAATGTAGACAAGAAAATCCCTTTAGAAACCATTGCCAAAAATAAAGACTTAAGGTTAGATAGCTTGCTCGAGGAAATGGAAACCATTGCAGCAAGTGGTACAAAACTAAATTTAGATTATGCCATTGATGAATGGCTAGACGAATACGATCAAGAAGAAATTTTGGAATATTTCAAAAGCTGTGAAACATCTTCTTTACAAATTGCTCAACAAGAATTAAGTGAACATGACTACACTTGGGAGCAACTTAAAATAATGCGCATTAAATTTTTAAGCGTTGTGGGTAATTAAAGCAGTTGTTAATGATTGACTTTAATTTGTAGCATTATTTGAGAATTGCAAAGCCCTGTCTGTCGCATTTTTACGTACACTCATATAATACAAATTATAATCTGCAATATGATAATTAGGAGTAGTGTATAATATACTGCCAAAAAACTTTGGCTTGGGTGTCCATAAAATCCCTTTATAATTAATGGCTCCAGCGACATTTGGAATAACTTTTGTAAAGTTGTACAAAACAGATCCTTCATTCGCTTTCCTATCAATAGAGATTTGGTTGCTGCTCCATGTTAATGGGTTGGTCACCATAGAGGTAAATTTTTCAATGGCAACAAATGGTGGGGTGTATCCTTCTTTATAAGTTCTCCAAGCGCAAATGCATCCTGTTTCGGTAGGCGTAGCGCAAGCTTTTAAATTAGTAAATTCAGCTGGGTCAATTGCCATACCTACGATATAGGCAGACACCAATTGTTTAGACAATGCCTTTCCATCAAAATATTCTTTTAGTAATCTCTTTGCATGTGTACTTCCTTGACTATGTGCTGCAATGATGATTGGTTTTCCTTGGTTATAATTGGTCATATAAAAATCAAATGCTCTTTTCACATCCTGATAAGCTAGTTCGAACGCAGCCAATGCATTGATGGTATCTATTTTATTAATTGGATAATAACTTTTGATATGTGCTTGTCGATACCTTGGTGCATAAATGGGACCTACTTCATTAAAAATACTTGCTTGATTTAAAATGGTAGAATAGTCTGTACTAATATTTAAAGCAATATCTTTTAAAGAGGCTGACCAGCCATTGGGCATTGCCGGATCTAAATAAGTTGTTGGGTGCACAAAAAACACATCCGCTAATTGTTTAGGCTTGTAATTTTTGGCAATACTTGCTGGTACGCTATCAGAAGGGTCTAATTTAAGAGGATGCGCAGCCCAATTCTTTAATTGACTATAATCAGGTTGCTCCTCCCAATCGATTTTGGCATAAACAGGCTGGTAGGTGCTATAGTTGCTCTTGCCACAACCAAGGGCAATCAACAAGACAAATACAAAAAACAAATTTTTCATAATGCAAAGATACGATTTAACCAATTTAAGTGTTTGTATACTTTACTTTAAATTTATTTAATGCTTTGGATGCAAATAAATTATTTTATTTTTACTTAAACTATATTGTTTGTATTTACTAAGACATATACCATTTTTAAAAGCTGTTTTCCAGCATAGCTTAACCGCTTTTGGTGGTCCTCAAGTAAATATTGGCCTACTCCAACATCGGTTTGTAGAAAAACGAAAGGATATTACTTCGGAGGAGTTGATGGAATACAATGCTTTTTGCCAGTTGCTACCTGGGGCCTCCTCTACACAAACCATTGTCTTAATCGCATTTAAAAGAGGCGGCTTTCCTTTGGCCTTCATCACGATGCTCATTTGGATTTTACCAGCAACTAGTTTTATGGCTAGTTTAGCCATTGCCTATACCCATTTTGATTTACAACCTGTTTTAAAAACCTTGCATTTGTTACAACCTATGGTGATTGGGTTTATCGCTAGCGCCACTTATCTATTATATAAAAAAGCCATCCGAAATACCATTACACTTTTAATTTTTTTACTGGTTGCCATACTTACTTATATTGGCTTTAAAACGCCTTGGACGATACCCGTTGTAATTGTGTTAGCTGGTATTGTCACTAATTTTAGCAATAAAAGAATCCCAGATCAAGATGCTGCGCCTAAAAAAATTAAATGGATCCATTTGCATTTATTCATTTTATTTTTTCTTACTGCGGGTTTTTTATCTGAACAAGCGACACGTCAAAATTGGGAGCATCGTAAAGTATATAATCTATTTGAAAACAATTACAGATTTGGAAGCTTTGTCTTTGGTGGTGGTGATGTGCTGATTCCAATGATGTACGAACAATATGTAACGCGCCCAAACACAGATCGCGTGAAAGAAAGTAAAAGAGATGTACTAAAAATTAATAGTGCAGCTTTTTTAACAGGCTCTGGAATTGTTAGGGCAATTCCTGGCCCCATCTTTTCGATAGCAAGCTTTACAGGCGCATTGGCTTTAGAAGAAAAAGGAATAGGAGGACAAATAATAGGTGCTGTGGTAGCTAGTATTGGCGTTTTTCTCCCCAGCTTTTTAATTGTTTTATTTTTCTTTCCTATCTGGCAAAAATTAAAAACCTATGCACTTTTTTTTAGGTCACTCGAAGGTATTTATGCCGCTGTGGTAGGGATTATGCTTGGGTCAACCATGTTTTTGCTAAAAGACGTCTTATTTGATTTAGGCAGCTTGAGTGGAATCAATATTGGGGTCTACTTATTGGTTTTTTGTATTACTGCGATTGTATTGGTTCGTTATAAAATTGCACCACAATGGGTGGTTTTGGGCACGATTTTATTAGGTGCATTATTAACACTTTGGCCATCTATTTTTTAACATCAACAAAGGCTTGAATTGTTTATTTTTACACCCATTCATGAAACAAAGCGTCCTCTTATTTTTTTTATTGACTTCTGTTATCTTTTCCTCGGTCAAGGCTCAGATGCGTACCATTAGTGGTGTGGTCTACGATATTTCTGGAAGAAGTCCAATTGAAGCAGTGATGGTGTCTAGCAAATACAGCAGAACACAAACGGATTCTTTGGGTCGCTACTTAATCACTATTCAGGCCAAAGACTCCCTAACATTTTCTTTATTTGGGAAAAACACTCAAAAATTCGGACTAGATGAAATTGAAGACCTGAGTAATTTTAATATCATGATTCATGTAAATGGCGTAGATCTTCCAGAAGTGACAGTGCGCAATAGTTATTATAGGTATGATTCAATTCAGAATCGGATGGATTATGCCAAATACTTTAATTACGAGCCACCAGGTTTAAAACTGAGTAACCAACAAAATATTTTTGGGAATGGCGGTGTAAGCATTGGGTTTGACCTAAATGAAATAATTAATATGTTTAGGTTCAAGCGCAGTCGAAACCTCCAATTTTTACAAAATAGGCTAATTCGTCAGGAACAAGACAAGTATATTAACTACCGCTTTACCAAGCGCTTTGTCCAAAAGCTAACAAAATTAGATGGTCCAAGGCTGGATGTGTTTATGGAATACTGCAAACCATCCTATCCAACCCTAGCATTATTGAACGACCTGGAGTTAGGTTATTTTATTCAACAGAAACTCATCCAATTTAAACAAGGCCGATAATTCAACCATTCATCTATTTTCTTTCCCAAAACATGTCATTTTAGCTATCTTTAAGCACTAAAATTAGACCAATTTGAGAAAGTTAAGTTATGTTGCCTTCATCCTAATGTTAGGATTGTTTGCATGTAAAGCAAAGAAAAAGCCAACAGATAAATTCAATGCAAATGCCCCGGTATCTGTAGATATTGCAATTGCCGCTACACAAGTAGTGGATAAAGTGATCGAAGTGAATGGATCAGTGGTGGCGAGTGAATTTGTAGACATTCGTCCAGAATCCAATGGCCGCATTGTTTTTTTACAAATTCCAGAAGGTAAAATGGTAGCTGCAGGCACTGTGCTAGCCAAGTTAAATGATGCTGATTTGCAAGCTCAATTGCAAAAAATAAAAGTGCAATTGGCATTAGCAACTATCAATGAACAAAGAAATTACAAATTAGTACAAGCAAAAGGGATCAATCAGAGTGATTACGATATTAGCTTACAGCAAGTCAATATTTTAAAGGCGGACATCGCTTATACCCAGTCTTTAATTGACAAAACGGTGATTAAAGCGCCTTTTGCTGGTCAGATGGGATTGAAGCAAGTGAGTCTAGGGGCCTATATCAGCTCAGCAACCACGATTGTTAGCTTACAAAAAATGGACCAATTAAAAGTAGACTTCACCTTACCAGAAATCTATCAAAATTATATCAAGGTCGGCAAGAAAGTAACTGTAGAAAGTATTGCTAATCCTGGCGTTAAAATGACTGCAACAATTGCTGCTATTGAGCCACAGATTATTGCTACTTCAAGAAATATTAAAGTGCGTGCTAATTTACAAGGCAAGTTGATACCAGGCGCTTATACAAAAGTTTTCTTAAGTGAGAATCAACAAAAGCCAAGTATTTTAGTTCCATCTAATATTATCATTCCTGATTCTAAAGTGAAACAGCTTGTAGTTGTTAAAAATGGTAAAGCAAAATTTGTCAATGTGGAGACAGGATATCGAACTGCTTCTGGTGTTGAAATTACATCTGGTATTCAAGTTGGAGATAGCTTAATCGTTGCGGGAATGCTTTTTGTAAGAGACGGAAGTGATTTAAAAATTGGGAAGACATTGCCACTTGTTGACATCATCAAGTAGGCTCACAATTAATACATTATTGAGATGAATATATCGGAACTCTCGTTAAAACGTCCAGTGTTAGCCACTGTGATGAATATTGCGATTATCATTTTTGGTTTGGTAGGTTATTCTTTCTTGGCATTGAGGGAATACCCTGCCATTGATCCACCTATTATTTCAGTGCAAACATCCTATACAGGTGCAAACTCAGAAGTGATTCAAAGTCAAATTACAGAACCTTTAGAAAAAGCGATTAATGGGATCCCTGGTATCAGAACCATCAACTCTTCGAGTTCAGTTGGAAATTCAAATATTTCCATCGAGTTCAACTTAGGCGTAAATTTAGAGACTGCAGCGAATGATGTAAGAGATAAAGTATCACAAGCCACAAGAAGTTTACCCGAAGATATCAATAACCCTCCTGTAGTGTCAAAAGCAGATGCAAGTGGAGATTTTATTATACTACTTACTTTAAGAAGTAAAACCAAAGGGTTATTGGAATTAACTGAATACGCTGAGAATGTCTTACAACAAAGATTTCAAACAATTGATGAAGTAACAAGTGTTGGCGTTCGAGGTAAGCGTATGTCTATGCGCATTTATCCAAATACAGATTTACTAAATGCATTTGGTATTGCATTCAATGATATTCAAACGGGATTGAATAAAGAAAATGTAGAATTACCTGCAGGTCGTATTTATGGCAATAAATCAGAGTTCATCGTTCGTACATTAGGAAGATTATCCACCGAGGCTGATTTTAGAAATATTATTTTAAAAGAAGACCTCAATGGTATTGTGAGGTTGGGCGATGTAGCTAGAGTTGAACTGGGTCCAGACCAAGAAGACCAAGGCTCTTATTTTAATGGAGTACCTGTTGTTTCGTTATACATCTCTCCTCAGCCGGGAGCCAATCAAATTAATATTGCAGATGAATTTTATAAAAGATTAGAAGAAGTTAAAGCACAGAATAAATCAGATATAGAATTTTCGGTTCCTGTTGATAATACCAAGAATGTTCGTCGTGCTTTGTCGGAAGTGAAAGAAACCATTTTAATTTCATTTACGCTGGTGGTATTGGTTATCTTCTTCTTCTTTAGAAATTGGCTCATTGCAATTAGACCTTTAATTGATATTCCAATTTCTCTGATTGCGACTTTCTTTATCATGTACTTAGCTGGCTTCTCTATTAATGTATTGACTTTATTAGCAGTGGTTTTAGCAACTGGTCTTGTAGTAGATGATGGTATTGTCGTCACCGAAAATATTTTCAGAAAATTAGAAGAAGGGCTGCCTATCAAAGAGGCTGCCAGAGAAGGCAGTAAGGAAATTTTCTTTGCAGTCGTATCTACTTCTATTACTTTGGCAGTCGTATTCTTGCCTGTTATTTTCTTACAGGGTTTTGTAGGTTCCTTATTCAAAGAATTTGGTGTGGTGGTAGCAGGAGCAGTTTTGGTTTCAGCATTTGTGTCTTTAACCATTACGCCAGTATTGAATGTGTACCTGAACAGAAATGGCGGACAACATGGTAAATTTTATGAGCGAACAGAGCCCTTTTTCAAAGGAATGGAATTAGGGTATAAAAATGGACTTGCAAAATTTTTACAAATTAGATGGATGGCATGGGTGATTGTAGGTGTTTGCTTTGCAATCATAGTTTTAATAGGCAGCAATATCCAAAGTGAGTTGGCGCCTTTAGAGGATAAAAGTGCTGTTCGTGTATCCATGTCAGGTGCTGAAGGAAGTAGTTATGAAGACTTGAGAACGGATATACTGAAAGCCGTTCGCATTATGCAAGACTCCATACCCGAGCATGCATTTACTTGGGTTAGTGTCCCTTCATGGGGTGGAGGAAGCACTGGTGCATCTGGTCGATTGGGCATGGTGGATATCAATGAAAGAACAAGAACGCAGTCTGAAATCGTTGCAGATTTAAATAAGAAGTTTAAGCGCTTTAAAAATGTTCGGCTTTTCTCTGTAGAAGAACAAACCATTTCAGTTGGTATGATGTCTCGTGGTTCTTTGCCAGTGCAGTATATCATTCAAAACCTAGATTTCCAAAAAATAAGAAAAGTCATCCCTGAGTTTTTAGAAGCAGCTAGAAAAGACAAGACCTTCCAAAACGTGGATGTGAATCTAAAATTCAATAAACCAGAATTAGATTTGACAATCGATCGTATGCGTGCCAAGGATCTTGGTTTATCAACAGCAGATATATCACAAGCATTACAATCTGCTTTTAGTGGTGCACGTGCTGCCTATTTTATCATGAACGATCGTCAATACGAAGTCATTACACAGGTATCTAAATCGGATCGTAACACGCCTACGGATATCAGTAAAATTTATATCAGAAATAGTCGTGGCGAAAATATTCCTATCTCAAGTGTATTGACAATAGAGGAGAATAGTAATCCTCCAAATCTTTATCACTACAATCGTTTTAATTCTGCTACCATTTCTGCTTCTTTGGCAGAGGGAAAAACAATTGGTGATGGTGTGAATGCCATGGAGCGTATTGCAAAAGAGAAATTAGATGAAAGTTTCCAAACAGCCTTGAGCGGACCTTCTAGAGACTTCAAAGAAAGTGCTTCAAATACTTCTTATGCTTTATTACTAGCGTTGATTTTAATTTATTTAGTCCTTGCGGCTCAGTTTGAAAGTTTCACGGATCCATTCATTATTATGATTACTGTACCATTGGCGATAGCTGGTGCATTGATTTCCCTATGGATGCTGGGTCAAACATTAAATATATTCTCGCAAATTGGTATCATTATGTTGATAGGCTTGGTGACTAAGAATGGTATCTTGATTGTGGAATTCGCCAATAAGAAAAGAGAAGCTGGTTTATCTATTAAGGATGCTGTTTTAGAAGCTGCAGCGCAACGTCTTAGACCTATTTTAATGACAAGCTTAGCCACAGCATTGGGCGCATTGCCAATTGCCATTAGCTTAGGTGCTGCTGCAACGAGTAGGAAACCTTTAGGTACTGTAATTGTAGGAGGTCTAATGTTCTCCTTAATCTTGACTTTATTTGTGATCCCTGCAGTGTATACTT
>JBILAW010000033.1:0-14973 GCA_044354025.1 Sediminibacterium sp. | reverse complement strand
TTAGATACTTCTGGAGATTCTTTAGCCCGTCATGGCTATCGAAAATTACCTGGCAGAGCACCTATGTTAGAAGCATTGGCAGCTGCAACTATTTTGTCTACAAAGTGGAATAAGTTTGGCGCATTTGTCAATCCAATGTGCGGTTCTGGCACTTTAGCAATTGAAGCCGCATTGATTGCTACCAAAAGAGCCCCTGGTTTATTTAGAAATAATTATGCTTTTATGCATATCATAGGTTATGATAAAACGGTGTATGAAAAAGAACGCAAGATCATAGAAGAACAAGTAAGGCATTTACCTAATTTAGTCATCATTGCTTCTGATATTAGTAAAGACGCCATTAAGATTGCTAAAATCAATGCATCTGTTGCTGGCGTAGAAGACTTAATTGATTTTCAGGTATGTGATTTTGAAGCGACTGAAATGCCTGAACCAGAAGAAGGCGCGATTCTAATGATTAATCCTGAATATGGTGACAGATTAGGAGAGGAAATTGAATTGGAAGCTACTTATGCGCGTATGGGTGATTACATGAAGAACAAGTGTAAAGGGATGACAGGTTATATCTTTACAGGCAATTTAGAATTGGCTAAAAAGATTCGTTTGAAGCCAAGTCGTCGAATAGAATTCTTTAATGCAACAATTGATTGCAGGTTATTAGAGTATGAATTATACGCAGGTACAAAAAGAGTAGATAAAGCGATTGATACAAATCCTTTATAGTTTTTGCTCCAAATTAAATTTCTTATTCGTACAATAAATAAGGTGCAATAGTAATACTCCAATTACGCACTTTAATTATTTTAATACAATTTTGCAGCCAATCTTTTAAAGGCAGTTCAAATAATTGCGCTGCATTTTGAATCCCTAATAATAAGGATAAATGATTTTCTCCACTTGGATTTGCATTGGTTGGATAAGGCATCCATTTAAAATCATTTGGATGTAAATCTTTAATCAATTTCAATAAAAGAAGCCCATTCATAACAGCTGGATAATGATATGGATCTTTTACTTTCATTCGAATTCCTTTAAAGGTGGATGTTTCATTCGCAACCTGAATTGCTAAGTTGATGGGTTCTAATTTATAATCTTCCCCAAGCATATTATGCGCCATCATCATGATCTCTTTTTGTTTTAACCAAGGGGCACCAATCCATTCAAAAGAATAGGAGGTACCTCTGCCAACCGACAAATTTGTGGCTTCAAAAAAACATAAACCAGGATATAAAATGGTCGCTTCAATATTTTGTAAAGCGGGTGAAGGATTGACCCATTTTTGATTCCAATCAAAAAATAATTCTGCTCTATTCCATCCTTCACATTGTATGACGGTGAGATTTGCATTCCAATGTTGAACAGTATTAAAATAAAGTGCTAACTCACCGAGTGTACATTGGTGCTTAACTGGAATATTAAAACGCCCAATAAAACTAGTGATGGATTCATCCAACATAGGGCCTTCACTTAACGCTAGGTTTCCACCTAAGGGATTAGGCCTGTCTAAAATAATGACTTGTTTATTGTATTTAGCTGCTGCTTCTATCCAATAAGTCATGGACCATAAATAGGTATAAAATCGGGTGCCAGCATCGGGTACATCAAATAATAGGATATCAATGTCCTTCAAGTCATCTGCAGAAGGCATATATTTTTCACCATATAGGCTTATGATGGGAAGTCCAGTAATTATATCAAACCCATCCTTCATCAATGCCCCATCTTCACCTATTGTATGAATGCCGTGTTCTGGAGAAAAGATGGTAGTGATATTAAACCCCGCGTTTTTTAATGCCCATCTACTAATTACACCTGAACTTGTTCTTGCCGCATCATTTGTTAGCATCGCAATGCGATCCTTTTTCCAAATTGGTTCATTTTGTAATAGGATATCAATTCCAAATTGTAATGCCATACTAATTAAATTGAAATTAGGAGCTTGGTTGTTTAAATCCTGCATCTACTTTTAAAGTTTCCATCACATTAAAGATGATAGGACATCTATCATAGTGCATATAGGTCGTAAACAACCTTTTTTTGAAATCGGGTACATGAAATGCTGGGAATTCCTTGCATCCAGCAAAACGATGTGAATACACGCTACAGCTATTGCCCACTAAGAAATGGCAGGGGATGGCATTGATCACCATTCTGCCAGAGTCACCCTTATCCAGGTATTTTTTGTCAAATTCGTCCCTAGTCTGACCTAAATGGGCGGATAAATGGTTGGCTTCGTTTTCATCGATATTGACCATCAAGCTTTTACAGCAATTCCCACAGTCAGTGCATTCAATTTTGGGTGAAATCGCTTCCGATAGCTCAAAAACGGCCTTGTCAAGGCTTAAACTATCTAAATTCCTTAAAAATTCCTGGAATTCAAGGTTTTCTGCTTCAAGTTCAACGGCCTTGTTTTTGATAAAATCAAGATCCGTTATAGGATATGTAGCTTCTTTTTTGATGGGATAAAGATAATGCTTTAATCCTTTTATCCACATTTGACCAGTTTTGCAAATATTTAGATTGCAAAACTTACTTGGAGTATTAGATTTGCAGCTTGATTAGGGCATTTATTGCTCGTAAAGTATTGATAATTATGGCAGAAGCAAAAATAGGGGCAGAATATAATGAAGACTCCATCAGGTCATTAGATTGGAAGGAGCATATTCGTCTGCGTCCAGGAATGTATATTGGAAAGTTGGGTGATGGGTCTGCACCAGACGATGGGATTTATGTATTAATGAAGGAGGTCATTGATAACTGTATCGATGAGCATACCATGGGCTATGGTAAACAAGTGGAAATCGCTATTGAAGATAAAACAGTAACCATTCGCGACTATGGTAGAGGGATTCCTTTAGGTAAGATTGTGGATGTAGTGAGTAAAATCAATACTGGGGCAAAATATGATAGTAAGGCATTCCAGAAATCTGTTGGATTAAATGGCGTAGGTACAAAAGCCGTCAATGCATTGAGTGAAGACTTTGTAGTCACTGCTTATAGAGAGGGCAAACAAAAATCGGCAAGCTTTAAAAGAGGGCTTTTGATTGAGGAAACGAAGGAATCCAAAACGACTGAGTCCAATGGAACTTTGGTGGTGTTTACGCCAGATGCTACGGTTTTCAAAAACTACCATTACATCTATGAATATATTGAGAGTCAGTTATGGAATTATTGTTATTTAAATGCAGGTTTAGTCATTCAGTTTAACGATAAAAAATTTATTAGCAAGAATGGCTTACTGGATTTGTTAGAGCGTAAGACCAATCCCGATGAATTAAGGTATCCCATCATGCACTTAAAAGGCGAGGATATCGAAGTGGCCATTTCGCACAACAATGATTATGGTGAAGATATTTTTTCATTTGTGAATGGACAGTTCACCACGCAAGGTGGTACACACCAACAAGCATTTAGAGAAGCCTATGTAAAAGTGATTCGTGATTTTTATAAAAAAGATTATGAAGCATCAGATATAAGAACAAGTATTGTTGCAGCTGTGTCTGTTAGAGTACAAGAGCCAGTTTTTGAAAGTCAAACTAAAACAAAATTAGGATCTCAGAATGTTGCAGATGGTGGACCTAGTATGAAGAATTTCATCACTGAATTTTTAGCAAAAGAATTAGATAATTTCTTACACAGAAATCCAACAGTTGCAGAAGCATTAAAGAAAAGAATTGAACAAAATGAACGCGAACGAAAAGAATTAGCAGGCATTAAAAAATTAGCCAACGAACGTGCTAAAAAAGCCAATTTACACAATAAGAAATTAAGAGACTGTAGAGTGCATTTGAATGACGAACTGCCTACTAAGAATAAAGAGATTTTTATTTCAACGCAACAAAATAGCACTTTATTTATTACCGAGGGTGATTCTGCAAGTGGAAGTATTACCAAATCAAGAAATGTAGACACACAAGCTGTATTTAGTTTAAGAGGTAAGCCATTGAATGCATTTGGTTTAACAAAGAAGGTGGTGTATGAGAATGAGGAATTTAATTTATTGCAGCATGCTTTAAATATTGAAGATGGATTAGATGGATTACGTTACAACAATATTGTGATTGCAACCGATGCCGATGTAGACGGAATGCACATTCGATTGTTGATGTTGACCTTCTTTTTACAGTTCTTCCCTGATTTAGTAAAGAGAGGTCATGTATTTGTTTTGGAAACACCATTGTTCCGTGTTAGAAACAAACAAAAGACAATCTACTGTTATGATGAATCTGAAAAGCAAAAAGCAATTAGTGAATTAGGCAATAAACCTGAAATCACTCGATTTAAAGGTTTAGGTGAAATTAGTCCAGACGAATTTGGGAAATTTATAAATGCTGATATTAAATTAGCACCAGTTATTTTAGAACAAGGCGATCATATTCAACATTTGTTAGAATATTATATGGGAAAAAATACTCCTGAAAGACAGGAGTTCATTATCAATAATTTAAAAGTTGAATTAGATAAAGCAAATGATACACATAGTATTTAATACCGCAGATATAGCTGCTTTAGAAGCTGCTATTGAATTAGATGAAACCTTATCTGGAAAAATCATTGAGATAAAGGACGACTATGCAGTTGGCCCTTTGATGGATATCTATGAGACAGAAGGGTATCAAACAAGAAGAGAATGGTGGAAAGCGGTCTTGGCTTATTCCCCCTATGAAGATCAATTAGATATAGTGGATGATACTTTAACAATACATCAGTTAATCAATTCATTGAACCATGATGAAAATGAAATGATTTGGATTTGGATGGGCCAAAACGCGCACGATGTATCGGGCTATTATTGGTTAATGAGCCAGTTTAAAGCATACCAAAGTAGAATTCATGTATTGTATTTAAATAACCTGCCTTTCTTAAATGAAAAAGGTCAATTATTTTATCCAACACATTTAAGTCAAATAGAACCTAAAGAGTTTTTAAAAGCTAAAAAATTAGCTAGACCAATTACTTTAAGTGAATTTGAATTGGATCCTGATGAATGGAAAAAATTATGTCAAGAAAATGAGGGGGTAAGATTCTTAGAAGGTGGCAAGAAATTAGTCAGCATGCATATTGGTTGTTATGACAAAGAAATGATAGCCTTACTTACAAAGAATGCACAAAAATTACCAAGTGCTTTATCCAATATCATGTCTAAATTAAAAGTAAAACTAGGAGATGCATTTATTGTAGCTCGTTTAAAGGCTTTGGAAGAAGCAGGTAAATTAGTCATTGCTGGCGATTGGTCTAAAGGTTGGAAAGACATGGTGGTTCAAATGCCTGGTGGATCTAATATGATAAACGAAACTGAATCCTAAATAAGTAAAAGATGTCTGTACAAGTTTACCCAATAGATATAAAAGCAGTTGATGAACGTGGCGCGCTGCATTATTTTAGTACAGATAGGACAGGTGAATTTTTATTGTTGTACAGAAATGCTGGAGCAATAAGCGGACAACATTATCATAAAGGGATTTCGAAAGGTAAAAATCCAGAGGACATGCTTTTAGTGCAAGGAAAAGCAAATTTACACTGGAAGGATTTAGTAACAAATGAAGAAAAAACAATCGAATTAATTGCGCCAATAAGGGTTCAAATTCCTGCTAACATTTGGCATGAATTAACTGCAATTACGGATATTGTTTACATTGAATTAAATAGTTTAAGTGACGGAAGTGAAGATACACATCGGATCTAGTCGTTACGAATTAGAATAGTTATGGCAAAAGAAAAAAATTTAAGTAGGGTAACAGAGAACGTATCTGGCGTACAAGGACAGTATAAAAATTGGTTCTTAGATTACGCTTCTTATGTTATTTTAGAAAGGGCAGTACCCGCAATAGAAGATGGTTTAAAGCCAGTTCAAAGAAGGATCCTTCATGCCATGAAGGAAATGGACGATGGTAGATTCAATAAAGTGGCTAATATTATTGGACAGAGTATGCAATACCATCCGCATGGGGACGCCAGCATTGGAGATGCATTGGTGAATATTGGACAAAAAAATTTATTGGTCGAAACGCAAGGAAACTGGGGGGATGTAAGAACTGGTGATTCAGCTGCTGCTTCTCGTTATATTGAAGCGAGATTAAGCAAGTTTGCGCTCGAAGTGGCATTTAATGGAAAAACAACGGATTGGTCACTGAGTTATGACGGGCGAAAAAATGAGCCTGTTACTTTACCCATGAAGTTTCCTCTTTTATTAGCACAAGGGGCTGATGGTATTGCTGTTGGTTTATCCACTAAAATATTGCCACATAATTTTAATGAATTATTAGATGCTTCTGTCAAATATTTGAGAGGACGTAAATTTGAATTATTACCAGATTTTCAAACTGGAGGCATGGTAGATGCTTCGGCATATAACGATGGTAAACGTGGAGGGAAAGTTAGAGTAAGGGCACATATCGAAGAATTAGATAAGAAAACATTGGTCATCAAAGATGTACCCTACGGTGTCACCACCACACAATTGATGGAAAGTATTACCAAGGCAAATGACCAAGGTAAAATCAAAATCAAAAAAGTGATTGATGTGACAGCAGCTGAAGTTGAAATTCAAATTGATTTAGCGACTGGCATTTCTCCAGATATCACCATTGATGCATTGTATGCATTTACAGATTGTGAAATCAGCTTGTCACCTAATGTATGCGTGATAGTGAATCAACGTCCACAATTTTTAGGGGCAAGTGATTTATTGAGATATTCAGTAGACCATACAAAAGCCTTATTAAAAGCAGAATTAGAAATTCAGTTACAAGAGTTATTGGATAAATGGCATTTCACTAGTTTAGAAAAAATATTCTTCGAAGAAAAGATCTACCAAGAACTAGAGAAAAAACATCTTAACTGGGAAAAAGTGATTGTTGCTATTGACAAAGCATTTGAACCATTTAAAAAGAAATTCAAAAAGCCAATTGAGCGAACAGATTTATTGAAATTAACTGACAAGCCAGTAAGAAGAATTTATAAACTAGATATTGAAGAATTAATTGCACAAATCAAATCTATAGAAGCAGAGATTAAGGAAGTTAAAAACAACCTTGAAAATTTAGTTGACTATGCTGTAAGTTATTATGAAAACTTACAAAAGAAATACGGAAAAGGCAAAGAACGTAAAACTGAATTAAAAGAGTTTGATACCATTCAAGTAAAACAAGTAGCTATTGCAAATACGAAACTTTATATCAATAGATCGGAAGGTTTTATTGGAACTAGTTTAAAGAAAGATGAATTTTTATGTGACTGTACTGATTATGATGACATCATTGCATTTACCAAAGGCGGTACAATGAAAGTGGTGAAAGTATCTGATAAAATTTTTATAGGAAAAGAGATCTTGCATGCTGCGGTATTCCAGAAGAACGATGAACGTACTACCTACAACATGATCTATGTAGATGGTGCTTCTGGGATTAGTTATGCAAAACGTTTTAATGTGACTGGTATTACCAGAGATAAAGAATACGTTTTAGCAAAAAATTTAGAAAAATCTAAAGTGCATTATTTATCCATTAACGCAAATGGAGAAGCGGAGTCGGTAAAAATTGTATTGAGTCCTAACTGTAGTGCAAGAATTAAAGAATTTGATTTCTTTTTTGAAACCTTAGAAGTAAAAGGAAGGACAAGTGTTGGTAATCAAGTAACAAAGTATCCTATTAAAGTAGTTAAGTTAAAAGAAGCCGGAAAAAGTACTTTGTTAGGTAGGAAATTATGGTTTGACGATAAATTTGGAAGATTGAATACAGAGGAGAAAGGACTTTACTTAGGCACTTTTGAAGACGAAAAATTAATTGTCATTGATAAAGATGGTCTATATGAAGTAACTGATACAGAATTGACACAAAGATTTGATCCAGAGAAAGTTATTTTTATAGAGCAATTCAATCCCTCAAAAGTGATCACGGCGGTGTATTTAGATAAAGAGAAATTACAATTCAATATCAAGCGTTTTAAAATCGAAACCTCCACCTTAAAAACACCATTTTCATTTATTAAAGAAGGCAATGGTAATTATGTGGCTGCAGTTACGACCCATATTGAACCTGTCTTGGTGGTAGTTTCTGGTAAAGGGACACAGGTAAGAAAAGCCAAGTTTAAAGTGAGTAAAATGGTGGATGTGATGGGTTCTAAAGCAGTAGGTACCAAATTGGTTGATTTTAGTAAAACAATCGAAATGGGATGGGAAAATAAAGTAGTCATCAAAGATCCTAATGACGAACAGCCAGAATTGTTCTAATTTTGTATAAATTCAAGTACTATGTCAACCATCAATGTCGGTCAATTTAATTTAATGCGTGTAGACCGAAAGGTGGATTTTGGTTTTTATATGGACGATGGTGCGGAAGGGGTATTGTTACCTAAACGTTTTGTGCCATCCGGATTACAAGTGGGTGATACCATTAGTGTATTTGTATACCATGACTCTGATAATAGATTGATTGCCACCACGCAAGAACCTTTTGCTGTTGTGGGTGATATTGCTGCTTTAAAAGTGGTTGACATTACTGGTCAGGGTGCATTTTTAGATTGGGGCTTAATGAAGGATTTATTTGTTCCAGTATCCCAACAATTATCAAGTATGCGATTGGGTGGTAAATATTTAGTTAAACTCTATTTAGACAAACAAACAGGAAGGGTTGCAGCAACAGAAAAAATTGATAATCAAATTAGCAATGATATTTTAACTGTAAGAGAAGGTGAGAAAGTTAAATTACAAGTATATCGTGAATCGGATATTGGTTATGTCGTTATTGTGAATCAAGTACACCAAGGGTTGGTTTATAAAAATGAAGTGTTTACCCATTTGCATATTGGTCAAATGATTGATGAAGGTTTTGTTAAAAAAATTAGAGAAGATAATAAGTTGGATATTGGTATTGGGAAACAAGGGGTGGAGAAATTAGATGATGATCAAGTTAAATTGATTCAGTTATTAAAATTGCATAAAGGTTTTTTACCGTATCATGACAAATCCTCGCCTGAGGATATTTATGCATTTTTTGGTATCAGTAAGAAAGCATTTAAAATGAATGTGGGTATCTTGTATAAGGCCAAAAAAATAACTTTAGAAGAGGGAGGTATACGCTTGATTCCAGAAACACTAGAAAAAACAGAAACTCCAACATCTTCAGTGGCTCCAGAAGTTTAAAACACATTATTTAAAACCCTAATTATTTACTTTTAATAATTATTTTATGTCTAAAGAAGTATTTATCGTAGCTGCAGTAAGAACACCAATTGGATCTTTTGGCGGAGCTTTAAAAAATTTAACTGCAACGCAATTAGGCGCTATTGCCATTAAGGGTGCATTGGACAAAATCCAATTAGATGCTAATTTAGTAGATGAAGTGTATATGGGTTCTGTCATTCAAGCTGGTTTAGGCCAAGCACCTGCAAGACAAGCAGCAAAACTAGCTGGCTTACCTGATAAAGTAATTTGTACAACCATTAATAAAGTATGTGCGAGTGGCATGAAATCTATCGCATTAGCCGCTCAAAATATTCTTTTAGGGGATGCAGAGATTGTGGTGGCTGGCGGTATGGAGAGTATGAGCAATGTGCCATTTTACAATATGCATCAACGTTGGGGAAATAAATATGGTGATACATCCTTATTAGATGGACTGGCTAAAGATGGTTTAGTAGATGTCTATGATCAGGTTGCCATGGGTAATTTTGCTGATTTATGTGCTTCTGAAAACCAAATTTCAAGAGCAGAGCAAGACGAATTTGCTATTGGTAGTTACACAAAATCTCAGGCATCCATAGATAAAGGATTGTTTGTGAATGAAATTGTTCCTGTAGTGATTCCTCAAAGAAAAGGGGATGCTATCACAATCGATAAAGATGAAGAACCATTCAATGTTAAATTTGATAAGATTGCAAGTTTAAATCCCGCCTTCAGTAAAGAGGGCACTGTTACTGCAGCAAATGCAAGTACAATGAATGATGGCGCTGCTGCTCTTATTTTAATGAGTTGCGAAAAAATGAAAGCACTAGGATTAAAGCCTTTAGCTAAAATTACGAGTTATGCGGATGCAGCACATGATCCTAAATACTTTACAACTGCACCTTCTTTAGCCTTACCAAAAGCATTAAAAAAAGCCAATTTAACCTCAGCTGATATCGATTTTTTTGAATTCAATGAAGCGTTTTCTGTGGTAGGAATTGTCAATACAAAATTATTAAAGCTAGATGCTTCTAAAGTGAATACAAGAGGAGGTGCAGTAGCACTTGGACACCCACTTGGATGTAGTGGCGCAAGAATTATTGTGACCCTTACGCATATTTTACAGGACAATCAAGCAAAATACGGCGCTGCAGCTATTTGTAATGGCGGCGGAGGTGCAAGTGCTATGATTATAGAAAGGATATAAGCTCGTCCATCATGATACCATAATGGCTCTCATCATAGATGCATTCCCCATTTTTAATTAAAATGACTTGTGGTGATTCATGGTGCACTTGAAAAAAGCTAGCTATTTCATTTGAAATTGCTTTATAATTCAATAGGTCTAAATAATGAAAATCAACCTTTTCTGGGGTTGCAGCACGTTCAAATCTATCCAAAGCCATCCTGCTAATACTGCATGTGGTACTATGTTTAAAGATCACTTGCGGGGTGATAAAGGATGCCGCTTTAATTTGTTCTAATTGATCTAAAGAGTTGATTGGTTGCCAATTCATTGAAGCTAATTTAAGTTGTAAAATTACACAATTCTTTTGTAGTATTTTAACCTGAATCTGTTATTTAGTATAGCAGATTGATTAACTTCGTTCTCTATAATATAATATATGCGATTACAACTTTCCCAACCTATCTGTTTCATTGATTTAGAAACGACTGGTGTCAATGTTAGCACAGATAAAATTGTGGAAATTGCCATTGTAAAAATCATGCCTGACGGATCTAAAATCGTGAAACGTAAATTAATCCATCCAGAAATGCCTATTCCGGCTGTGACCACTTCGGTTCATGGTATTACCGATGAAATGGTCAAAGATGCGCCTACATTTAAGCAAGTAGCCAATGAGATTAAGCAATTTTTAGAAGGTGCAGATTTAGCTGGTTACAATAGCAATCGTTTTGATATTCCCATGTTAAATGAAGAATTTTTAAGAGCAGGTATTGCTGTAGATATAGAAGCAAGAAAGTTGTTGGATGTGCAGAAAGTCTTTCATATGATGGAGCAGCGCACACTAACTGCTGCTTATAAGTTTTATTGTAATAAAAGTTTAGAAGATGCTCATACGGCCGAAGCGGATGCTACAGCAACCTGGGAGGTATTGGAAGCACAGTTAGAACGCTATCCAGCGATTGGTAATACGGTGGAGTCTGTTGTAAAATTTACTGGAGAGGATCAAATAGTAGATTTTGCGCGTCGTTTTGTGATGGAAAATGGTGTCGAAATCTTTAATTTTGGCAAGCACAAAGGCAAGCCGGTTACCCAGGTTTTAAAAGAGGAACCGCAGTATTATGATTGGATGATGAAGGGAGACTTTGCTTTACACACCAAACAAAAGCTAACGGAGATCTTAAACAGGACTATATTAAATAAATAATTTATATTTATCCTATCTAAATAACCATTTTATTATTATCCCCCCAATTGAAAGTGAAAAAAATTGTTATCATACCAACCTACAATGAAAAGGAAAATATTGCTGCAATTATTAACGCAGTCATAGTCCTTGGTAATCAATACCATGTTCTTGTGGTGGATGATGGTTCTCCAGATGGCACAGCTACAATTGTTAAAGAACTAATGCAATCCCATCCTGATAAAATTTTTATTCAAGAAAGGAAAGGGAAACTTGGTTTAGGTACAGCCTATATTCATGGATTCAAATGGGCTTTAGATAATCAATATGATTACATTTTTGAAATGGATGCCGATTTCTCTCACAATCCATTGGATTTAGATAGATTATTAGCAGCTTGTGAAAATGGGGCAGATGTGGCCATTGGGAGTAGGTACGTCAAGGGAGGTGCAACAGAAAATTGGCCTTTAGATAGATTAATCTATTCAAAGGGTGGCTCACTTTACACAAGAATTATAACAGGGATGCCTGTAAAAGACCCCACTGCAGGATTCATATGTTACAAAAACAAAGTATTAGCAGCGATGCAATTGGATCATATTAATTTCATAGGATACGCTTTCCAAATTGAAATGAAATTTGCATCTTGGAGATTAGGCTTTAAATTAAAAGAAGTGCCCATCACTTTTATTGATAGAAAAATTGGTGTGAGTAAAATGTCAAAAGGCATCATTAAAGAAGCTGTGCTTGGGGTATTAAATATGCAATGGCAATCTTTTACTGGGCGCTTTATCAAACATATTAAGCGTGAGCAGCTTTAAGCGATCTTTAATACAATTACATGTATTTGTCTTTTTAGCCGGATTGACAGCACCAATTGGAAATTTAATTCAATTGAATGGTTTATACCTAGTGTTTTACAGAATGTTATTGACTGTTCTAGCATTATTTCCAATCTACTTATTGCATCAACAGCCGACTAAAGTTCCATTAAAAGACAAAGGGAAATTGATGTTGATTGGTGTTTTGATTGCTATCCACTGGGTTTGTTTTTATGGTAGCATCAAATTGGCGAATGTATCTATTGCATTGGTCTGTATTTCTAGTGTAGGTCTTTTTACAGCAGTACTTGAACCATTTTTTTTTAAATCAAAATTGATATGGAACGATATTTTTATTGGTTTACTTAGCCTCATTGGGATTTTATGTATTTTTCAGTTTGATATTGATTTTAGAACGGGTATTTTGGTAGGGTTAGTTTCCGCATTTTTTGCATCCATTTTTACCATTATCAATAAAAGATTAACAGATCAATATACCACGCAGACCATCCAATCCTTTGAAATGATTGGGGGATTAGGCTTCCTTACAATTGTTATTCTAGGTATTGGTTTTATTCAGCAGACTGCATTCAGTTTCCCTTCACAAAATGATTGGTTCTGGCTCATTATTTTATCCTTGATTTGTACAGTATTAGCCAATCATTTGATGCTCAATGCCCTTAAAAACATAAGTGCATTTACTCTGAACATTTCCCTTAATCTAGAGCCCGTGTATGGGATCATCATTGCAATTGTGTTTTTCCAAGAACACAAACAAATGGGAATGGGTTTTTATATAGGGATGAGCTTGATTGCCATTTCAGTCCTACTTCAAATGAGCCGTGTTTTGCGCCAGCAAAAATCCAAATAGCTGCATTCATCTAGATTCTTGTCTAAATCAATAAAACTTATCGTAAATTGGTTATTCAATTTATCCCAATATGAAGCGTATTTTATGTTCTTGCTTGTTATTGTTATCTATTACAGTTCAAGCCCAAAAAAAACCATTAGATCATACCGTTTATGACCAATGGCAGTCAATTAAGGATGTGGTATTGTCCAATGATGGCAATTGGATGTCTTATACTGTTGCTCCACAAGAAGGTGACGCAACTTTGTATGTTAGACATCTTAAAACAAATCAAATCATCAAAATCGAACGTGGTACACAATCAAAATTTACTGAAAACAATGCGTTTTTAATTGCAAAGATTAAGCCAAGCTTCGATGAAACAAGAAAAGCTAAGATTGGCAAGAAAAAAACAGAAGAAATGCCAAAAGATAGCTTGGCAATTTTGACTTTAAGCAATGGGAATATCAATAAAATTCCAGCAGTAAGAACTTATCAAGTCCCTGAATTTGGGAATGATGTCATCGCCTATTTAAACGATCCAAAGACGGACATCAAAAAAGATGGCGCACAACTTTATTTTAGAGATTTAAATACTGGCAAAGAAAGGGTATTTAATAATATTAGCGAATATGCCATGCATCCTAAAGGGGAAGGCGTCATGCTGTATCAAGTCAAAACGAAATTAAATGATGCGAAAATTTTATTAGCCTCTATTGCTGATACAAATTTAAAAACCATCAGTAGTCGTTTTTATACTGCAACTAATTTTAATTGGGACAAAGAAGGCAAGCAGTTGGCCTATTTAATTGAAAAAGATAGCACTGATAAAGCTTTACAAAAAAATTACACCCTTGCTTATTATAAGCATGAAATGGATTCGGCACAATTTGTTTTTAACAAAACAGCGATTGTAATGCCAAATCAATATACTATTGGAGGGGATAAAAAGTTGAATTTTAGTAAATCTGGTGCTTTATTGAGTTTTGGTGTTCAACCCATCTTACCAGTGAAAGATACTAGTTTGCCTGAATTTGATAGAGTGAGTTTAGATATTTGGAATTACAATGATGCCAATCTTCAGTCTACTCAGTTAAAAAGTCTTGAGACAAGCTTGAAAGGTACAGAAGCCATGATCTATAGACCTGCAAGCAGTCAATTTACTTATTTAGGAAAAATCAATGATCGTCAAATACAAATGACGATGGAAGGCGATGGACAGGTGGCAATTGCCAATATTGATTCTAATTTCACTATTGCTAGTCAATGGGAAGGTTATGGCAAAAGAGATTTATATGCATTGAATACCATGACGGGTCAAAAGCAACTCATTCAAAAAGGATTAAAGGGCAGTTTAGTCACGCCTTCATACGATGGTAACTTAGTCGTATTTTATGACGAAATATCAAAACAATTTAAGTCTCACAATACGACCACATTGCAGACCAAGCAAATTGCAAAAGATATTCAATTCCCATTGTATGACGAAGACAATGACGTACCTGATGAACCTAATGCATATGGTATAGCAATGTGGATGGACAATCATAAAAGCTTTATCCTCTATGATCGCTATGATCTTTGGTTGGTAGATGCCACTGGCTTGAATGCCTCTCAGCTTTTAACCAAAGGCCGTGCTTCTAAAAAAGAATATCGATTTGTTAAATTAGATGACGATAAAAAATTCATTGGATTTAAAGATCAAATTTTACTAAGGGTCTATAATGAAGTGGATAAAAAAGAAGGTATCGCATTACTGGATATGAG
>JBILAW010000135.1:0-4528 GCA_044354025.1 Sediminibacterium sp. | reverse complement strand
GACCATTAGTTATCGCTGGCTGTGTGAATATTTACCAGCTCCCATTCCCAAAGAAGAATTATCTACCATATTGACATCGATAGGTTTAGAAGTTGAATCCTTAGAAATGTATGAAAATTTTAAAGGAGGACTTCAAGGATTGGTAGTTGGAGAAGTACTTGAATTAGCGCAACATCCCAATGCAGATAAATTAAAACTAACTAAAGTGGCAGTGGGTGGTGATCGACCATTGCATATTGTTTGCGGCGCATCCAATGTAGCTGTAGGGCAAAAAGTAGTGGTAGCTCAAATAGGCACAACGATTTATCCAAAAGCAGGCGCGCCCATCACGATGAAATTGGCTAAGATTAGAGGAGAAGAAAGTGAAGGGATGATTTGTGCCGAAGATGAAATTGGTTTAAGTGAAGACCACGCAGGCATCATGGTCTTAGATCCTGCAGTTCAAGTTGGAACGCCTGTAGCAACTTTATATGATTATGATCAAGATTGGATTTATGAAATAGGCTTGACGCCAAATAGGATGGATGCGATGAGTCATTACGGCGTAGCAAAAGATGTTTGCGCTTATTTGACCTACCATGCTAAAAAAGCAGAACCAATTAGTCCATTGAATCAAAAGCCGACCATCAACGCGGCCATTGCGCCATTGGAAGTGGTGATTGAAAATCCAGAAGCCTGTGCAAGGTATAGTGGTATTTTGATTGAAGGGGTTAAAGTGGGCCCATCTCCAACATGGTTAAAAAATAAATTACAAGCCATTGGATCACGTTCAATTAATAATATCGTAGACATCACCAATTTCATCTTACATGCCACTGGTCAACCTTTGCATGCATTTGATGCAGCAAAAATTCAAGGCAAAAAGATCGTTGTAAAAAAATGTCCACAAGACAGCTTGTTCACAACATTGGATGAAAAAGAAAGAAAATTAACGGCACAGGATTTAATGATTTGTGATACCGAAAAACCTATGTGTATTGCCGGTGTGTTTGGTGGATTAGATAGTGGGGTGCGTGCAACAACCACTTCCATTTTCTTAGAAAGTGCATGGTTTGAAAATGTACATATTCGTAAAACATCTGTACACCATGGTTTGAGAACAGATGCAGCAACGCGTTTTGAAAAAGGCGTAGACATTGCGAATACTGTTAAAGTTTTAGAGAAAGCAGCAGCAATGATTCAAGAAATTGCAGGTGGTACATGTAGCTCAGTGGTGGATGTGTATCCCAATCCTGCAGAGAAAGTGAAAGTTGCTATGACTTTTACTTACTTAAAAAAATTAAGCGGCAAGCAATATGCAGCCGATAAAGCAGTTGCTATTTTAACAAGTTTAGGATTTGAATTATTGCATCAAGATGCTGAAAGTATCCAAGTGGCAGTACCTTACAATAAGCCTGACATCAGCATTGCAGCGGATTTAGTAGAAGAAATTTTACGTATCGATGGCTTAGATAATATTGAGATTCCAACTGCAATCACAATTAGTCCTTCAGTGGATTTACTAGAAACAAAAGAACAGTTTAAAAATAAAATTGCCAATTATTTAGTAGGTCGTGGTTACACAGAAATTTTAACCAACTCCATTACCAATAGTAAATATTTTACAGAAGCACAGTTAGAGACAACCGTTAAAATGTTGAATAGCTTAAGTGCGGATTTAGATGTGATGCGTCCAACGATGTTGGAAACAGGTTTAGAGACGATTGCGTATAATAACAATCGAAAAAACGATTCCATCTCTTTCTTTGAAATGGGCAAAATATATGCTAAGACGGCTGCAGGCAAATATCAGGAGCAAGAAGTTTTAGCCATTTATCTTTCGGGCAAACAAGTGCAAGATAGCTGGAGGGGAAAAGGGGCTGAACAAGATTTCTTTGTACTAAAAGGAATTGCCATGGCGCTTTGCGAATTATTAGGATTGAAAAAAATCAATTGGAATCCAATTGGGCAAGGACAGTTCGAAGTCATTGCGGGTAAGTCGGTTCTAGGAACAATTGAATTAGTGGGCAGCAAAAAATTAGCTCAGTTTGACATCAAACAAGGAGTAGGGTTTTTAAATTTCGATCTTATTACCTTATTCAATGCATACCAGTCTGGTTCGGTAAAATACCAGGAGATTTCAAAATATCCATCTGTCGAAAGAGACTTAGCATTGGTGATAGATCAAACAGTGGCTTATTCCGCGATCGAACAGGCCATCAAAACCGTGCAGTTAGATGCCTTGAAAGAAACGCGTGTATTTGATATTTTTGAAAGTGATAAATTGGGATTGAATAAAAAATCAGTCGCGATTAATTTTGTTTTCAATGCAGGATCAGCCACTTTAACGGATACGGAGATTGATGGGATGATGAAAAAATTAATGGCAGCATTTGAAAAAAATATTCAAGCAGAAATCAGAAAATAAGTACTTTCAAGTCATAAACAAAGTTCCATGTCTGATCTACAGACCGCTTTATTAGGCCTTCAAGAAAAACTGCAAGCTTTGCTAAAGCGCCAACTTGCCTTGGAGAAAGAAAACCATCAACTAAAGGGGACTTTGGAGGAGCAGCAAGATGTGATAACTCAGCTCCAAAATGAACTTAAAAATGAACAGGCTGCCTTAATTACAGCACAGATGCGTCCGGCACAACAAATGGATCCCGCTGAAAAAGCTGCCTTGAACAAGAAAATCGACGATTTTATCAAAGAAATCGATCATTGTATTCAAAACCTGAATCCCTAATCATGTCTGATCAACTCAACGATACCCCAAAAAATTTGATCCCTGTTAACATACTGATTGCAGATAGGAACTATAGGGTTAAAATTAGCCCTAAGGACGAGGAAGCGGTGCGCAAAACGGCTGCCTTGATCAACCAGAAATTGGTGGAGTACAAGGGGCTATATGCAGGTAGTGACACCCAGGACTATATCTCGATGGTCTTGCTTTGGTTTACCACAGAACAGCAGCAAAATGGACAAATGCTCTATGAGATAGATGCAATACAGGCCCAAATTGACAGCATGTCTGCATCCATTGATAAAGTGCTAGTAAATACCAACTTATAACACATTATTGGGTCTATTCGGACCAATCTTTACATTAATTGTTTATCTTCGTTGCCGAACCTAAGTGGAGAAGTAGGGCGATTTTTTTTAACACAACAAGATTAAACAATGGACCAAACAATATTATTATTGATCATCGGAGGCGCCTCTGGAATAGGAGGTTTACTCATAGGGCGATTTGCTTTTGCCAAGAACACCAAAAAGCAAGTAGAAGACGCAGAAAATCAAGCAGCTAGCATTTTAAAAGAGGCAGAATCAAGGGCAGAGAACATCAAAAAAGAAAAGCAATTAGAAGCGAAAGAGCGTTTTGTTCAATTGAAGGCAGATCATGATCGTGATTTGTTGGAGAAGAATAAGAAAATTGGTGAAGCTGAAAATAGAATTAAGCAACACGAATTAAGTATCAATCAAAAGGCAGTTGTTTTAGATAAACAAATCAACGACAACGAAGCCATTAAAGAGAAATTAAATCGCGAAATAGATTTAGTGAATATCAAGCGTGGCGAATTAGAGAAGCACCAAGAAGAGCATATCCGTCGTCTCGAAAAAATTGCGAACCTAACAGCAGAAGATGCAAAGCAACAATTGATTGAGAGCTTAAAGAACGAAGCACAATCTCAAGCTTTAGCATTACAACAAGACATTATAGAAGATGCAAAGCAGAAGGCGAATAAAGAAGCTAGAAAAATAATCATTCAATCAATTCAAAGAACTGCTGCCGAAGTCGCAATTGAAAATACGGTAACGGTATTCAATTTGGAGTCTGACGAAATGAAAGGTCAGATCATTGGTAGAGAAGGTCGTAACATTCGCGCCATCGAAGCTGCAACAGGCGTTGACTTGATTGTGGACGACACACCAGAAGCAATTTTATTGTCTTCGTTTGATCCATTGAGAAGAGAGATTGCGCGTTTAAGTTTACAAAGATTGGTTGCGGATGGTCGTATCCACCCAGCACGTATCGAAGAAGTGGTAGATAAAACACGTCGTCAATTAGAAGAGCAAATTGCAGAAATTGGTGAGCGTACAGTCATTGAATTAGGTATTCATGGCTTGCATAAAGAGTTGATTCGTATCATTGGTAAGATGCGTTTCCGTTCTTCTTATGGACAGAATTTATTGATGCACTCACGTGAGACCGCTAATTTATGTGGTATCATGGCAGCTGAATTAGGATTGAATCCTAAATTGGCAAAACGTGCAGGTTTATTACACGATATTGGTAAAGTACCTGACGAAGAAACTGAATTAAGCCACGCCTTATTAGGGGCTAAATTGGCCGAGAAATACGGTGAGAATCCAGCGGTGGTGAATGCCATTGGTGCCCACCACGATGAAATGGAAATGCAATATGTGATTTCTCCAATCATCCAGGCTTGTGACGCTATTAGCGGTGCAAGACCAGGTGCGAGACGTGAAATCATGCAACAATATATTCAACGTATCAAGGATTTGGAAAACTTAGCACTTGGTTATC
>JBILAW010000032.1:0-15344 GCA_044354025.1 Sediminibacterium sp. | reverse complement strand
AAGCCTGTCCTTCGTTTTCCGCAGCCGCCTTTAAATTATTACTAGCAACCACCTTACTCATACTATCCATAACCACTTGATCAAATGTGATGTCATTAATTTGAAGGTCTTGCAAATGGTATCCCCATTCTTCCAAACTATTATCAATCTGTTCTTTTACAAAATCAACAATTTCCCTTCTTGCTGTTAAAACCTCTGCTTGTCTTTTTGTAGCCACATAGGCTCTAATACTTCCCTCAACTGTTCTAACAAGGGCCTGCATCAAATCTTTATTACTAATAAATTTAAAAGCAACCTTTTTTACTGTTTCTTCCTCAGAGTTTTGAACAGAGTATAATAACATACTCTTAAAGTAAACATTCGCTTGGTCAATAGTGACCGCCTGAAACTCTAATTCAATACTTTGATTTTGAATACTGACTCTTCTAAAAATGCTCTCCACAAAAGGGATCTTAAATCTTAAGCCAGGCAGCATAATTCTTTGGTACTTACCAAACATGGTGATAATTGCGATGGTACCTTGATTAACCACCACAACGCAAAAAAATAGCAGTGATAAAATGGATATACCGATGACTAAAAATTCTAACATAAAAAACAGTTTAATGAATTAAATTTTACAGGCTTTGCATACACATATTAAGTAGAAATATTGGATAAACAATCGGCATTTTATTAAATTAATCGAATATTATCTACCTGTCCAAATAGTTCAATTTTTTCTTGTCTTAATTTGGTTAAAATCGGCTTTTCGTTAAACACATTATTAGAATACAGACTAAGAAGTTTAGATTCGTAGATAAATTTTTTATAATGGCTGTATTGATTTTTCTTATTCTACATTGGTATCTTTCCTTATTTGGGCAGACTTTTTACCTGCATCGTTACTCCGCTCATAAAATGTTTACCATGTCTCCTTTTTGGGAGAAGTACTTTTATATTTTTACCTGGGTGACCCAAGGCAGTTCTTATTTGAATGCACGCGCTTATGCAATATTACACCGTATGCATCATGCGTATAGTGATACAGAGAAAGATCCACATACGCCACATTTTTTCAAAGAGGTTTTCACCATGATGATGCATACCAAGAATGTGTACAATGGCGTATTGCATGGTACATTAGAAATTGAAAAACGTTTTGATAAGAATTTTCCAGTATATCCAAAAATTGATAAGATAGCAGATCATACCGCAACAAGGTTATTCTTTGCTGGACTTTATATCTTATTCTACATCAATTTTGCCACTGCATGGTGGATGTATTTATTATTACCTATCCATTTTTTAATTGGTCCAATACAAGGCGCAATTGTTAACTGGGCGGGTCATAAGTATGGGTATCGTAATTTTCCAGGAGAAAAAGATCAATCAAAAAATACTTTATTCATAGATTTTCTGATGTTGGGGGAATTGTTTCAAAATAACCATCATCATGCAGGAGCCCGACCAAATTTTGCAGCTAAGTGGTGGGAAATTGATCCAGTATATCCAATTATCAAATTATTCAACAAAGTTGGCATCATCAGGCTAATCCCTTTGAAATATTAATTCAGTTTCTTCATAAACTTTTTGAAAACAAAAAGGGCCTATGCATTTGATAGCATAAACCCTTTTTTATAGTGCTTAGGATTTTAATCCTTAATAATTAGTCAGCAGCATACTAGTCAGCAGCATACATCCTTCTGTACAATTGATCTGCCATAAACACGCCATTGGTTTCTTTGTTCTTATTAGCCCATGCCTTAAATTTTGGATGGTCATGGATTGTCTTATAGTCTTGCTCTGAAGTCCAATGTCCAATCGTACAATTTCTGTAGGTTTTAGTGGTATCAGATGCTGCTAATTTAAAGTAGCTATAGTAATTCTTTGGGAAACCCATTTCGGCCATAATGGTGTTAATCTCTTTTAAGCTAGCGACATAGGTTTTCTCCATATCTGCATTTTTAACGTCATAAAAATGGATAGAATTGATTGCATTTTGAGCAGAAGCGGTCATGTTAAATCCGATTGCTCCCAACATTAGTAGAAAAATAACTTTTTTCATAATTGTTTGTATTTATTTTGAATCCTCAATAAACTCCATTTACCACCCTAAACGACGTAATTACCTTATTTATTTGTTCCATCTTCTGATTTTGGAACAACATTTCTTGTTTTTAGTGCATTTCGCTATTCGTTACTTGATAAATTCGGTGTTCAAATTAAAAACCAAATTATGAAAAAAGTATTCCTATTTGTACTTGTAGCAGCTTCATTGGTTGCTTGTACTAATGCTGACAAAAAGACAACTGAAACTGTTGAAGCTACAACAGAAAAAGTTGAACATCTTTACAAGCCAACTTATACCGACAACTTTAAGATGGGTGATCAAAAGAATGTATTATTAGCAGAGCAATTTCACAAAGTATTATTTGAGAAAAATTTTAAAGCAGCTGGAGACATGATGTCAGATACGGCACTTATGAATGCCGAAGATGGATCAGTTGTCAAAGGCAAGGATTCAATTATAGCATATATGGAAAAGAACTTCAATGGAGTGACTTTTACAAACTATTCGATTGTTGGAATTTTTGCTGTGGTTGGAGAAAATGGCCACCAATGGGTAGATATGTGGGATGAGGCAGATTTAGTATTTGCAGATGGTAAAACACAAAAAGTACAATGGATGGATGCGTTTAGATTTGAAAACGGAAAAATTGTACACTTTGTTGGATTCGGGAAGGCCGTTAAATAATAGTCTTTAGTTCATTTTAAGTTTAGAAAAATACAGAAGAGGCTCCTAGCAATAGGGGCCTCTTTCTTTTTAGTATAGCTATCTCATTTTTTTAGCAATCGTAGCAACGCGCTTGCCAAGTGTAAATCCTTTTTGTAAAAATAGGTTGTCTATTTTTTCTGTTTTGAAAATACCTTCATTTGTAATTGCAGATGCTCCAAATGCAGATGTCCACTCATCCCCTCCCACTACAATCATTCCAAAAATCAACATAGAATGCAATAGGTTCACCTGTGCGAGCTCCTCACCGGCAGATATACCGCCAGCTGTAACAAATGCAGCGCCTATTTTATCTTTTAAAGGGTTGCCCTCAAATGGCCATGCACTCATAAATTGAACCACTTCGGGTGCGAGGTTCGCATTATAAACGGGGCTACCTATAATAATGGCATCTGCATCCAATAAATCCTTTGTTGTTGTTTGAGCAATATTTTTAAGCACCACCTGAACGCCAGTTACAGATAAAGCTCCTTTGGCTACTTCTTCTGCTAAGCTTTGTGTATGCGCTGTTTTACTATAATAGGTAATCAAAACATTTTTTGTCTTTACCTGTCCGTAACTAAATTGACTGAAAAGGAATAAAAAGAGGGGTAGATATAATTTCATAATATAAACATACAAATTTACTTGAAATTTTCTTTACTTATAAATCAATCCCATCATCTTTATTGACCGATATTTTGCCTCAAAAAAACAGAAAACCTTTCAATGAAACAGGCACAGACTTATAGCATAATTTGTTTAAATTTTCCAGCATCATTTCTCCAATAAATTCTCCTGCCTTTGTTACCTTCTAATACACCAAATAGGCCGTCTGCAACAACGTCAATATCTCCATCTTGATCGTAATCAAATAATCGAATCCACTTTATCCATGCATTTTTCCCTTCCCCATCTATGGTATCAAAATAGGATTTAGTGTCCTCTACAAATCCATTGGCTGTATTCAGGTATAATCTTAATCCATATCCATTGTACCCTTTTTTATTACTAATAGTTAATACATCTTTTTTTCCATCAAAATTGAAATCTAAAAAGGCAAGATCCATCAACTCATGCGTTGAATCCACAGAAAAACTAATTGCTGTCGCTCTATCAAATTCTCCATTTTTATTAGGCATCATCCTTAATGTTTTCGAAGACCCTAAGAATAGATCTAATTTACCGTCATCATTAATATCAAATAGCTCAACGGTGTAATAATTATCATTTTGAGTGAAATTTTTAAATACCTTATTACTTAACTCGAATTTTTGACCCCCTTTATTGATATAGCAGGTAGGATGAACTGGTATCACTGCACTACCACCTGAATACGCAACAATATCAATTAGCCCATCATTATTGATATCCCCTGTCGCACCTCCATGAAAGTAGCCAATGTCTTGATTGAAGTATTGATATTTCATATCCTTAGGGTAAAAAATTCCTAAAGAATCACCAGGGAATGGCATTCCATCATATCCTGATGAGAAAAGCATTATATCTGGAGACTTATCATTATCCATATCAGAGACTACGCATTTTCTAACCTGAGTTAACCCAATTTGTAAATCGTACACATTTGGATTTTTTTCGTACTCAGAATATAAATGAAGTCCCACAGCATTTGTTGGCCAGGGATTTTTCCAATAATATGCCCATAGGTCTTTCCTGCCATCACCGTTAAAATCGGTATATAAATAGGTTCCTAAATCATTCCAGTAATAACTTTTTAAAGCACTCCATGTATTAGCAGTACCAGTGTTGTATGGAACCAATATACCATTTGATAATGATTCAAACCCCCAATACCTACTAAAGAAGACATCAAACAATTGCGTCATGGCCCTAGTTGTGGTATACCAAGAGGTTGTTTTGTTGATTACAGAAAAAGAATCTAAAGTATTATTTGGATAAACTATTGCAGTTGGTGGAGTTGTGACTGGATTAGTTGGTTTTGGGACGACTACTTCTGGCGTTTCTGTTTTCGTGCAGGAGATTATAATTAGAATACCTATTGACAGGATTGTATATTTCATAGTTTAAAATTTTTGATAATTTTTTTATATGATGCCGTATCTATTTTATAAATGGTTTAATACTATTTGCATATGGATCAAATTGATAAAAATCTGTTTCAATAAATTTATTGCCTGTTCTAACAAAAATTGATTTAGTTACAATAGTTGCATTTCCGTCTCTTTTTAGCCCACCTGCATCGTCTGTATAACTTATGTCTTTTTTCCCGTCACCATTATAATCAAAGTAGATTAAATATTTTTTCCAATTACCTTTTCTTGGGTTATTAATATTGTACTCAAAGTAAGTTCTGTCAATTACGAAGCTTCCGTCTTTCTGTTGTATATAAACTAAGATATCCCATGGTGCCCAATTAAAGTTTTTTGTCGCATCGTTTTGTGAAGTTAAAGCAACTATATCTAATAATCCATCTCCATTTAAATCATCGGTTAAACAATCTTGAATCATGGTAATGATATTATCATTAGCATAATTAAACGGTAATTTTATGATTCCATTATTATTGAATCTGCCTTTACCTTGATTGATAATTAATCTTTGTTGCTGTGTATTCCCATAAGCATATTTGTCAAAATGTAATTCACTAGTTCCAATTAAGATATCATTTTTGTTATCCTTATTGATATCTATAATTCTAGCTGTAAATGCACTGCCAGCAACCCCTGATACCACATCGCCAAACCCATTATTGGCCTTGCTTCCAAAATTTTGTACATCTCCTACAAATGTTACATGCTTGTCAACCGTAAAAAATGGGAAATCTTTTTTACCCCAATAAATATAAACAAATTGATTACTAACAATCACCAAATCTGGGATTCCATCTTCGTTTAAATCTCCAACATCTCCGTGTTCTTTTTTCCAAATAGGGAGTTCTTTCTCGCTTGTTTCAATTTGTCTCAAATCATACATGCCTTTACCATCACTTAGTATAATTCTTATTGGCTCATCTGGAGAATTAGGTATGCCTTCGTCCCCATTGTCATAAATTACAATATCAACATAATTATCATCATTTAAATAAATTGGAACACATGTATGCCTGTTGCCGCCAAAAGTTTTGAATGACTTATCATTCAATAGGGTTGTATCATAAAAGCTTTTCTTAATGGGGTCCCAGATTAAAAATGCAAAAGAGCTACCATTACCTGCATAGGCACCACCGGCATTAAAAACATCAATCCAGCCGTCATTGTTAAAATCTCCTGTTGTAATAGCTTGCAAAGCGCCGCCCCAGAAATTTTGTTCTACCGCAAATTTATTGGTAGCTAATGGTTTTTGAAAAACGTTGATTATCAAGTCCATCATTAAGCCACTGTTTCTCCAGTAAGCTCTTCCGAAATTTTTTTGTTTGGATAATGCGAGTGCAACTTGATCAACCTTATATCCTTGAAATCTGCTCAAGAAATTATTTATAACAGATATCGATTTATTTAAAGTATTGGATGCATTTGATTTTGATGTCACACTAATTGACAAATTGTAATTGCCAGATTTTTTTAAACCTGGAATATTCAAATTCAAACTTGAAGTGCTTAGGCTTGTGTCTAGTTTAAAAATCTGCTTTGCACTATCTGTCCATATTGCTGTGATTGAATATACAATTCCTGCAGTAGGTATTTTTGAACTAATATTAATGATAAGAGGTAAGGTATCAACAACATTGTATGTTCCAGTATCAAGATTCGTTGTAAACTTGATTGCTTCTTCTTGAGCCACAGGAGTTGGCGGTGTAACTTTATCTACTTTACTACATGCAAATAGAACAACAATACCCAAGGCTAGAATCACCTTTTTCATAGTATAATGGTTTAAACAGATCTATTTTTTTATAAATTTAGATCCATTCCATTCCCATCTTATATTATCCTTTTTTTCTCCTGAAAAAATATCTAACATACCATTCTTGTCAATGTCTTGCACTCTTATGTGATAAAATCTAGTTGCTTTGTTATTGTCAATATACTGGGTTGTTTTGTCGGAATATGTTTTGCCTTTATCTTCGGATTTAAAAAAGGAAATAAAGTAAATTGGTGCGCCGCCTGCGGGATTATCGTAAGTTCCACTAGGAATAACTTCTTTAGTGCCGTCCTTGTCTATATCAATAAAGTCAAGATTCATCAAATACCATTCTCCCGATATACTAATAGAACTTGAATTAACTAAGGTAAAACCTTTGCCATTCCCCCATAAAATTCTGAAATCATTGACTCTACTAGGAAAAATACTTGGAACAAAAACAACCACTAGGTCTAAAAACCCATCGTTATTTATATCTACTAATTCAGATTGGTAAGCAGTAGGGATATCTCCAATTCCATTAAAATCAATTGTGAAGTTTGCTTTCCCATCATTCCACATAATTCTACTTTTCACACCTGCAGCTTGGTTGTGAAAATTAAAAGCGATAATATCTAAATCTCCGTCATTGTCAATATCTCCTGAACATCCGGTATACCAAAAACCTTGGTCGGGAAATTCTTTTACAGTGGCAAATCCATTTTTTGAATTTAATATAAGATGGTTGTTATCATTTAAGAATGGGAATGCACCAAAAGGAGGATCTACCGCAACATTTGAAAAAATATCGGGGAGGGAGTCATTATTAAAGTCACCTACTAATATTTTTGTGCCATGCGGATCTTTTATGCTAGGGCCTGTATAATTTGTTTGTTTTAATGTAGTTCCATTATTCATAAAAATCGAAGGTGGAGGATTGGGAGTTGGACTAATTTTTAAATCATACCCTTCAAAATAGAACAGATCTTCTAAACCATCTCCGTCAATATCTAATTGAGCAGATTGTTCATCTATAAATGGGTTGTTGAGATATTTACTTCCATCAGATTTAAAAAGCTGAGCAGAAGAAAACCATATATCATAATTAGATAAATCATAAGAAGAACTTAAGTAATTTTTATAAATCCTATTTCTACTTAAAGTATAGTTTTGATTAATTGTATTTGTTGATGTTGTTTTTGAAGTAAGTGTAATTTTTAAAGTATAGCTCCCTTTAATATTGAACCCGGTTGCTTTTATATTAGTGGATGATTGACCAGATGTGGTATCTAATTTAAATACGGTTAGATTACTATCAGTCCTTATAACTTGAACACTATAAATAATGCCTTGAGAAGGTATTTTTGAATTAACCGAGATTGTGAAATCTAAACTGTCTTTGTTTAGTAAATAGTTATTAGATGTTATATCGGGCGATATGGTAAATTTTATGGACTCTTCTTGGGCAATAGGAGTAGGAGGTGGGGTAGATGGCACTTCTGTTTTTGTACAACTTATTACAAACAAAATACCTAAAAGGAAGATCACATTTTTCATACAATTGATTTTAGTTAATTCCACGTCTTCGATATCATTCACCCCTATTTTCCCTTAGATCTTGCCATTTGTGAAATAGGCACATTAAAATAGATATTAAGTCCTATTTAATTAATTCAAAATAAGTCACAAGAAATCTTTCACCAACTACAGATCCTTGCACTTTTGCTTTTTTAATAGCATTGCAAAAACCTTCTTTATCATGCGCATCTCCATGATCGTCTAAACCAGTTCCGTCTACAAAGTAGTTCTTACCATTAAATTTAACTGCTAAAAGGCAACCTTTCCCTTCCATTTTAAATATACAAGTGCCACAGGTAGCTGCAAGCTCATACACAGGATTTTTAGGATTGAATACTAATTTTTTACTAGTGCTGTCTTGTGCATTTGCGGCAGTAAATAAAAACAATGCCATTAAACAAAATAATAACTTTTTCATGTGTTTCATTTAAAGTATTTATCTAAGTTAGTATTTAAGTAGGATAAATATGACTAAATTTGTCTATTAAACATTGGCTTTTACAAAGCAACCAATATGAGAAAAATAGTACTTATCGCATTCCTGTTGATGCACTTGAATTCATTTTCTCAAGAGCTATTTGTATTTACGGAGCCTGCAAGTAATATGCCTGCTAAGTCATTGGGGTTTAGAGACATGAATGGATTTTTTCTAGAGAAGGATGGCAAGCTCAACTACCATAATATGCCAGAACTCATGTGGGGGATCAATAAAGAATGGATGGTACATGCACAAGGATTTATAAGTAACCGCCAGGATGGTGGCTTTGAAACCGAAGGGGGTAGTATCTATGCCAAGTATCGTTTCTTTAGTAAAGACGCACTAAAAAAGCATTTTAGGATGGCGCTATACGGAAGATATAGTTTCAATAAGGCAGATATACACCAACAGGAAATTGAAACAATGGGACATAACTCAGGGTACGAGGCTGGATTCATAGCTACACAATTATTACATAAGGTAGCTATTAGTAGCTCGATTAGCTATGAAAGGGCACTAGACAACAAACCGAATTATAAATTTCCTAGCACAGAAAGCAATAGTGCGATGAATTATACTTTGTCTGCGGGTAAACTAATGCTACCTAAAGTGTATACAAGCTATAAGCAGGTGAATATGAACTTGATGCTTGAATTCATTGGACAAAGATTAAACGACAATCAGAAATCATTTTTAGATATTGCACCTTCGGTACAATTTATATTTAATAGCCAGGCAAGGGTTGACATTGGCTACCGTCGACAATTGTATTCAACTATGGAAAGAACGGCACCAAATGGGATGGTATTGAAATTTGAGTATTTACTTTTTAATGTTTTTAAGTAATTATTTAATTATTAATTTTTTATGAAAGCAGTTTATATATCATTATTGTTGGCAGCCATTTATTTGATCTTCCAATCATTTAAAATTATCAATGTGGTTAAAACAGAGAAGCAAGCTTATAGAGTGGTAAAAAAAGAAGCCGGATTTGAAATCAGGTTTTATCCGTCTGCGACAATGGCCACCGTTTATTCAAAAGCGACCAATTATAAATCAGTGTCTAGTTCTGGCTTTAGTAAACTAGCAAAATTCATTTTTGGAGGCAATCAAGAAAGAGAAAGTATTGCTATGACAGCGCCAGTGATCATGCGTATTACTGACAAGGGTTCAAGCATGAGTTTTGTGATGCCTCAGAAATACAATGAAAAAACATTGCCTACCCCTAATGACGCTCAAATAGAAATTAAAAAATCTGAACCAAATTATTTTGCAGCAATCAGCTTTGGTGGATATGCTAATGATGAAAAAATAGCAATCTATCGGGATCAGCTTACTGCCATGTTGAAGGCAAAAAATATTATTAGAAAAGAAGGATTTTACTTTTTAGGATACGATGCGCCATTCCAATTTATTGGAAGAACCAACGAAGTAATCATCCCTGTAGAATGGAAAGAATAGAATTAGATCAAATCATTCCTCTTCCACTTCCACAATCATTTCAATTTCCACAGCCATATTCATGGGTAGTGCGGAAATCCCAACGGCTGATCTCGCATGCTTACCTTTTTCTCCAAATACGGCTACCATTAAGTCCGAAAACCCATTGATTACTTTTGGTTGATCGGTAAAGTCTTCGGTACTATTGACCATGCCCAATACCTTCACTATTCTTTTTACTTTATTCAAATCCCCAACAGCATTTTTTAAATTCGCAATCAAATTAATTCCAGTAATCCTAGCTGCTTCCTTGCCTTGATCAATGGTTAAATCTTTTCCTAATTTCCCTTTAATGTAACCTTGACCTTCTACCGAAGGGCCTGAACCTGAAAAATATATCAAGTTGCCTGTTCTAACATAAGTCACATAGTTTGCAATTGGAGCCGATTGCTTAGGAAGCACAATGCCAAGTGCTTTTAAATTTTCTTCTGGACTTTGTGCTTTACTGTAGCTATTTATAAATAAGACAGCAAAGAGTATTACAAACTTAGTAATATACGCATTCCATTTTTTTGGATGATGTGGGTGATGTACTTCCATATTTTAAAATTATAGTTGAAAATAAGATTATGGTATTTAGGAATTATTTATTTAAAGTTGCAATCTGAACATCTGATTGAACGTGAGCGGCATTTGCTCTTCCACTTGGATCTTGATTTTCTTGCCATTTAGGTATCCATTTACGTACTGTTTGCGCTGAACTAATTTGAGGAAAGTATTGATGGAAAATAGTTCTGTAATAATAAGCTTCTTTTGTGGTTGGCGTATTGTAAGGAAAATGTTGGGCAGCTTGCTCTAATTGTTGGTCTGATACTTTGGAACTACAAAATTCAATAAGTTGATCAATCCAATTGTAGCCTACCCCATCAGAAAATTGTTCTTTTTGTCTCCATAATACTTCAGAAGGTAAATAGGGTTTATCAGGCGTATCAAATGCTTTTCTAAGTATGTATTTTTCTATCCCATCATAGGTTTTAGGTTGCTTCTCTTCTGGCTTAATTTGTAGAGCCATTTCTAAAAACGCCTTATCTAAAAAAGGCACACGAGCTTCTATACCGTGAGCCATGGTAGATTTGTCCGCTCGAAGTAAATCGGCAGTAAATAAATTTTGAACACGTTCAATTGTTTCTTTTTGAAATGCTTCTGAGGAAGGGGCATTTCTAAAGTACAAATAACCCCCAAAAATTTCGTCAGCACCCTCACCTGATAATACTACTTTAATTCCTTTCTCGGAAATAGCTTTTGAAAGAAAATACATTGGAGTACTAGCGCGAATAGAGGTGACATCATAGGTTTCTAAATGCCAAATTAATTTTTCTAGTATTTCTATTCCTTGTTCAATAGTGAAATAAATTTCATGGTGTTCAGTTCCAATAAATTCAGCTACTTTCCTGGCTGCTTTTGCATCAGGTGCTTCCGCGTCTAATCCAATTGAAAATGAATGAAGTTTTTCACCTTTCTCTGCTAATAATCTAGAAGCTATAGCAGAAGTTAATGATGAATCTAATCCTCCTGAAAGTAATACACCAATTGGCGCATCACTCATTAATCGCTTCTTTGTTGATTCGATAAGTGAATCTCTAATTAAATCTAAATCTAATTCATTTATTGCCTTTGAAAAATCTTCATATACAGGGAAATAGTATTTGACAAATCCAGTTTTGGGCGTATAATAATGTCCTGGAGGAAATGTAGAAAATGTTGTGCACTGATCGGCTATAGATTTCATTTCTGAAGCAAAATACATACGTCCAGAAGCATCATGCCCGTAGTATAATGGCTTTACACCCATTGGATCTCTTCCTGCGATAAAATCAGATCCATCAACCACAACAAAAACCCAATCACCATCCAATAAATTGCAAAAATCATAACCAAACTCCTCATAAAGGTGAACGATTACTTCAGAATCAGAATGCGTCCTAAAAGTATGATCCTTCAATATTCCATCTCTTAACTTTTGATGATTATAAATTTCACCATTATGAATCATATAGGCAGACGTGGTACCTCTTATTGGTTGCTTACCAGAATGCAAGTCTATAATTGATAATCTTTCATGAGAAAGGATGTTTCCATTTGCAGTGATAATCATATCACTTTCGTCTGGTCCACGATGAGCCATTCTTTTTGAAAGAGACTTTGCTAATTCTTGATCCATTCCGTTTCCAATAATGGCTAATATTCCACACATAATAAAATAACTTTTAGAATGGCAAATTTAAGTCATTTATTCCCCCTTCACCTCCATTCAACCTATTCTTAGAGTTTGAGGTGCAAATTTTGGTCGAGAATTACCCCAAATAAAAAGGGTCTATGAAAATGACTTCATAAACCCTTGATAACGTTGCCTTTCGGCTGTGGGCCCACCAGGGCATGATCCTGGGACCACCTGATTATGAGGGTTTAAAGTAGTATTTCATAGCTTTTCTTTTATTGATAATCAATAGGTTACAAGATTGAAATAGATACAAATTTTAGCATATATTCTTATATTATAAAAATATATGCTAATTTGATGTTTGTAATGCCCCCATATTACTTAATATAAATTTTTAAATTAAAAAAACATTATGAAAAAAGTATTTATTATTGGCTTGTGCGTTATTGCAATGTTTTCTCAAGCAAATGCACAAACTAAAATTAGCGTTCAAGGTGGTCTAAATTTAATGCAAATGAAAGCTAGTGCAATGGGCTTATCAATTGAATTCGATTCAGATGCCGCTTTAAATCTAGGAGTAATTGCTGATTTTAAGGGAACAGACAATTTCAATTTAAGAAGCGGTTTATTGTACAATGGAAACACTAGTAGTTTAACTTTTGATGGTGAAAAAACAAAATTCACTGCTAATTATTTAAGTTTGCCTTTACTAGGAAGATTTAAAGTTTCAGAAGGATTGTATGCGATAGCTGGTCCTCAAATTAATTTTTTATTGAGCGCGAAAAATAGATATGATGGAGAAACTATGGATGAGAAAGAAGCATTAAAAAGCTCTAGTTTCTCAGGTTTATTCGGCGCAGAGTACCAATTTTCCGATAAGTTTAGATTAGGTATAAATTACTCAGCTGGTCTAAGTAATATTGCAAAACAAAGATTATTTGATACTGATGATGTTGGAAAAATAATATTCAATGGCTTTAATTTCAACATTGGAGTTTCTTTCTAATTATTTCTTAAATTATTTTAAGGCCATTAATTCATTTTAATGGCCTTAATTTTTGTAAATATTTTCTTAGTTAGATTTAAATCTCTCATATTTCAACTCTTTTTTCACGTTTTTGGTGAATACCTGACCTGGAAGCTGGCCGGGGATTCATTTACTTTAATGTAACTTATAATGTATATTCTAGATATTATGTAAATTGAAAATAATTAGTACGTCAAATGGCTAAACACAATCCTAAAGAAACAAAATTTCGATGCAACTTTTGTAAAGAGTATCATCATGTACCTGAATACAAAACAATGTATCAATGTGCTTCTCATGGATATTTATGTGAGAAGGTTGTTGTAACAAATGACTCTCTTATCAATTTAAAATTTGGTAGTAATATTGATTTTGAGGAAAGAAAAATAAAATTCCCATTAAAATATTTTGGCTTCTGCAATTTAGATGGTACTAGTTATTTTACAAAAATTAGAACTGAAATTCATTCTTATGATTACTATTTGAAACAAAATGGGTTGTCTGTAGATTCAACTGATCAAGATGTCATAGATATTTGGTGGAATGAGAAGTTTAATCCGCCGAAGAGAAACCAACCTGCTACTTATGGGTGTAAAAAAACTATAAAGTACAATTGGTCAGATGAGTTAAACTTATGGATTGAGGAAGGTAATGAAAATGTAAGTTTAGATAAAAAGCCTAATCAGACTATCAAAAATTCTAATAGTAATACAGAGATTAAATTACTACTAGATTTATACGAAAAAAACATATTGACAAAAGAACAATTTGTAGCTCAATTAAAAGAAAAATTATAATATGCATAAATCTAATCATTTCATTATTTCATCAGAGTTCGTTCGTCATATAGAAAAGTCAGACACAAATCATAAACAACTTGAATTAGGTTGGTTTTCAATCTCGCATGTATTCATTAGCAATAAAATTGAAAGAAGAAAATCTTATGGAAAGTGGTTTAAGATTCAATCAAATAAGAGAACAATCTATAGACAATTAAAATTTGATCCTACTTTAAAAGGTGCTGGGGATAACCCTGAAATAAATTTAGATTGGGATGGATTTATAAAACTTCATGATTATGAGGTTGATTCAAATGATAGTAAAATATTTTGTCAGATTCAAAAAGCTAATTATTTTGAAATATTATTTGCAAATTTAAATCATCCTGATCAAGGCCTGAGAGCTGCATTTAAATTAGGAATTATATCTTTAATTCTAAGCATAATTTCATTAGTGAAATAGTTTATTTTAAAAATGACCTACAAATAATATTTTTAATCCAATATAAATTCAAATGAACCTAGCATTAATTTTAATTATTATAACTATCTGTATTTTACTATATTTCTTATTTCGACCTAGAAAATTTACTTGCCCAAAGTGTTTCCATAAACAAAAAAAATTTACAAATTCAACTACAGAAATAAACACTAGATTAGTTCATGGTAGAAAAACAATATCTGGGAGTTTAGATAAAAGATATAATACTCGTTATGGAAGTGATAAAACCACTATTTACAGTATTACTTGTGAAAAATGCTTTAAAGAATATGAAAAAAGAATTAGTAATAATTGGAAAGAAAAGTTAGCGAACAATGATCCTACATTAAAAAAATTAGAAGCGGATTTTAAAAAAATGAATAATACATATTCTGGGGATATTGAAAAAATGAAAGTTGAAAGACCGGATAGATTTAAATATTACCAAGATATTGGATTGATTTCTAAAGACTATGAATAGATAATTTCAAGCAGAATTTTTTAGTTTATAAATATACAAAAAAGTAATTAACTCATAAATTATAATATATGTCAAAATATGGATTTTCATTTTCTTGGAAACGTGCAGTAGGAATTTCGGCAGCTAAACAACGTTTTGCACGTCAAACTGGTATTCCAACTACACAATCTGGATTGGAGAGAAAAGTGGGTAGGGGTATTATTAGTTTGCTGTTGAGTTTATTCACAGGTAAAAGGTAAATCCGAATTTCTCTCTAATAACTTTTATAATTATTTTTTAGGG
>JBILAW010000133.1:0-4579 GCA_044354025.1 Sediminibacterium sp. | reverse complement strand
GTATCGTAAAATGCATATTCCGGATGATCCAGCTTATTATGAAAAATTTTATTTCACGCCTGGTGATTTAGGGTATAAGGTTTTCAAAACTAAATTTGCTACCATTGGTGTTTTGATCTGCTGGGATCAGTGGTATCCAGAAGCTGCAAGAATTACAAGTTTAATGGGTGCAGAAATGTTATTTTATCCAACAGCAATTGGTTGGGCAACAGCACAAGACGAAGCAACCAATACAGAACAATACAATGCATGGCAGACTATTCAAAGAAGTCATGCGGTGGCCAACGGTGTTCCAGTCATCAGTGTGAATCGCGTTGGATTAGAGCAAAATGGTTTAATGCAATTCTGGGGAGGTAGTTTTGTGAGTAATCCATTTGGAACTATATTGTATAAAGCGTCTCATGATCAAGAAGAAATTGCAGTGGTGGATATTGACACCGAAAAATCGGATAGTTATAGAACGCATTGGCCGTTTTTACGTGATCGCCGAATCGATTCTTACCAACCCATCACTCAAAGATATATAGACGATGAGCAATAATATGCATCAAAATATACAAGAAGCAATATTGGAAGGGGCAACACCAAAAGCATTAGGATATTCTTTTCCGGCTGAGTTTGCAAAGCAAGATGCCACTTGGTTAAGTTGGCCACATAAGGAAGCTAGCTGGCCAGGAAAAATAGATAGTATCTATCCATCTTATATTGAATTCATTAAAATTTTAACTTTATCTCAAAAGGTTTGTATCAATGTGGTGGATGCTGCGATGCAAGCAACTGCAACTAAAATGATGCAGGCTTTAAAAGTAGATTTAACGAAGGTTCAATTTTATATGCATCCAACCAATGATGCTTGGTGTAGAGATCATGGGCCAAGTTTTTTAATTGGCAATCATCCTGCTGCGCCTAAAGCAATTGTAGATTGGAATATCAATGCATGGGGTGGAAAATATCCTCCTTATGATTTAGATGATGTGATTCCAACACGTATCGCTGAGGCATTGAAGCTGCCCGTATTTTATCCAAACATGATTATGGAAGGCGGGTCTGTAGATTTTAATGGGGCTGGAACGGTCATGACTTCTAAATGTTGTTTATTGAATGAAAATAGAAATCCGCATTTGAATCAATCACAAATTGAACAATATTTATGTGATTATTATGGTGTAGAACAAGTATTATGGGTTTCTGAAGGTATTGTGGGTGATGACACTGATGGACATATTGACGATACGGTTCGTTTTGTGAATGAAGATACAGTTGTGACTGTAGTAGAAACCAATAAAGATTCTGAAAATTATACTTTGTTGCAAGACAATTTAAAAGAATTGCAACAAATGCGTTTGATCAACGGTAAACAATTGAATATTGTTGAATTACCTATGCCTGCAGATGTGATTTACGAAGACCAATTCCTGCCGGCCTCTTATGCCAACTTTTATATTAGCAATGCACATGTGGTGGTTCCAACTTTTCGTTGTGATAGGGATGATAAAGCAATGCGCATTATTCAGGATTGTTTTCCAACAAGAACTATTGTTGGCATTGATTCAACCGATATTATTTGGGGATTGGGTAGTTTCCATTGTTTGAGTCAACAAGAACCATCTATACAATAAGGGTTAACAGAACTTAAGTCTTATTCTTTTTCAATTTTAATTAATTAGGATTATGCGTTTAAAATATTTGACTTTCTTTTTACTGATCATTGGCATCTATGCCTGTAGTAGTTTTCCATATGGCAAAACCAATCGTCAATATATTCAACAAGCAAAAATATTATCAAAAAAAATAGTGCTATCTCCTGAAATACAATCAGAGAATCAATTGCCGCTTGCCGAAAAATGGGTAGGCACAACCAATTTTGATTTACGTAAACCTAATTTTGTAGTCATCCACCACACAGCGCAGAATGCTTGTGAGCAAACTTTGAAAACTTTCACTTTAGAAAGAACAAAAGTGAGCGCACACTATGTGATTTGTAAAGATGGAGCCATACACCATATGTTAAACGACTATATGAGGGCTTGGCATGGCGGGATTGGCAGTTGGGGGAACAATACAGACCTTAATTCAAGTTCTATTGGAATAGAAATTGATAACAATGGTTTTGAGCCTTTTGAACCTGCTCAAATCACAAGCCTTTTACAATTGCTTGCCCAACTAAAAAATAAATACCAAATTCCAGTCGACCATTTTGTTGGACATAGTGATATTGCGCCAAGACGTAAAGTTGACCCCAACATCAATTTTCCATGGAAAACTTTATCTAGTATGGGCTATGGTATTTGGTTTGAGCCTGATACCAACCATCAACTCCCAGCTGGCTTGTCTATTCAACATGCATTGAGTTTGGTGGGGTATGAAACCAAAGATAGCATCGCTGCAATCCTTGCATTTAAACGTCATTTTAGACAAGACAGCTCCCGAATAATGACCCAAGCAGATAGTTCGGTCTTGTCCCAATTGATTCAAGCCAAGCTATCTAATTAGTTTTTATGTTACCCAAGTAGGATTTGTTTTTGGTTGAATAATAATGAAAATTTTACTTAATTATTTTGCTTGCTAACAATTGTTAGTGTAATTTTGGACAAATATTTTTACTATGGATTTAAGTTTATCAGAAGAGCAGTTAATGATTCAAAAAGCAGCGCGTGAATTTGCTCAACAACAATGTTTACCTGGTGTAATAGAAAGAGATGAACACCAAAAAGTACCTAAAGAACAATTATTACAATTAGCTGATCTTGGATTTATGGGGATCATGACACCAGTGGAATATGGTGGTGCAGGAATGGATACCATTAGTTATGTGTTAGCGATGGAGGAAATTAGTAAAGTAGATTCGAGTGTGAGTGTATGTGTGAGTGTGAACAATAGTTTGGTTTGTTGGGGTTTAGAAAAGTATGGCAATGAAGCTCAAAAACAAAAATATTTAACGCCCTTGGCTCAAGGAAAAAAAGACGGGGAATTATATGTAGGGGCTTTTTTATTAAGTGAACCAGAAGCGGGGAGTGATGCAACACACCAACATACAAGTGCTGTTGATAAAGGAGATCATTATGTATTGAATGGTGTAAAAAACTGGATCACCAATGGCTCTACTGCATCGGTCTACTTAGTGATGGCACAAACAGATGCCTCAAAAGGATCAAGAGGAATCAATGCATTTATTGTTGAAAAAAATACCCCAGGAATCACTGTCGGCCCTAAAGAAAATAAAATGGGGATTCGTGGAAGTGATACGCATTCTATTTCATTCATGGATGTGATTGTGCCAAAAGAAAATAGAATAGGAGAGGATGGTTTTGGATTTAATTTTGCAATGAAAACTTTAAATGGCGGACGAATAGGTATTGCAGCGCAAGCACTAGGCATTGCAAGTGGCGCATATGAATTAGCTTTGGCTTATAGTAAAGAAAGAAAATCTTTTGGCAAACCAATACATGAACACCAAGCGATCCAATTTAAATTGGCAGAAATGGCCACTCGAATTGAGACAGCAAGATTGTTATGTTATAAAGCGGCTTGGGAGAAAGACAACAATATGGATTATGTAATGAGTGCAGCTATGGCAAAATTACACGCAAGTGATACGGCCATGTGGGTGACTGTAGAAGCTGTTCAAGTGCACGGGGGATATGGATTTGTGAAAGAATTTCATGTAGAGCGCCTAATGCGTGATGCAAAAATCACACAAATTTATGAAGGCACTTCAGAGATTCAGAAGATGGTGATTGGACGATCAATCACTAAATAATGGATTGCATGAATGCTCATAATGGATTGCTTATTTGGGTTGTTCTAATTACCTTTGTACCCTATGCCAGTTAATATTTCAGCCTATCAATCTATTCAAGCTACTTTAACAGATCAACAAGTTACGCTTGTAGCGGTTAGCAAGACCAAGCCTCAAGAGGAGCTCATGGAATTATATGCATTAGGTCATCGTGCTTTTGGCGAGAACTATGTGCAAGAGTTGGTAGATAAAGAAGCTGCATTGCCTAAGGATATTCAATGGCATTTTATTGGACATCTACAATCCAATAAAGTAAAATACATTGCCCCCTTTGTGTATATGATTCATGGGGTTGATTCAGAAAAATTATTACAAGAAATCAATAAGCAAGCGATGAAGCAAAATCGTATCATTGATTGTTTATTACAAATTCATATTGCGACAGAGGAAACAAAATTTGGTTTTGATGGACCTGCATTGCACGAATTATTAGTGAGTGGAAGGTTAGCTGGCTATTCCAATATTCGAATTAGAGGTTTAATGGGGATGGCTAGCTTCTCTGAGGACCAAGCATTATTGAGTCAGGAGTTCACGACTTTAAAAATGTATTTTGATAAAGCCCAACCAGCTTTCCCTGATGGAACATTCAATACCCTTAGTATGGGCATGAGTTCAGACTATGCTTTAGCCATTTCTAAAGGCAGTACTATGGTAAGAATTGGGAGCTTATTATTTGGTGCAAGAAATTATCCTGCACCTAAATAAATTACTTCGTTTTTGAATGATCAAAAACCAATTGACAAAATGCTTTCACACCCACAATAAATCCAGACTCATCTA
>JBILAW010000031.1:0-15396 GCA_044354025.1 Sediminibacterium sp. | reverse complement strand
TTCGGGGTATTTTTGCACCCTATAAACACTTAAATTAGAACTATATGGCATACGACGTAATCGTTATTGGTAGTGGTCCTGGTGGATATCCTGCTGCTATTCGTGCTTCTCAATTAGGCTTAAAAGTAGCTGTCATTGAAAAAGAAAGCTTGGGTGGCGTTTGTTTAAACTGGGGTTGTATCCCAACCAAAGCATTGATCAAGAGCGCGCAGGTGTATGATTATGTGAAGCATAGTTCAGATTACGGTATCACAACAACAGGTGTGAATCATGATTTTGGCGCAGTGATTAAGCGTAGCCGTGGTGTGGCAGATAAGATGAGCAAAGGTGTTCAGTTCTTAATGAAGAAGAATAAGATTGATGTAATTATGGGTTACGGAAAAGTACATTCAAAAGGCAAAGTAGAAGTAAAAGCTGCGGATGGTACAACACAAGTAATCGATACAAAATATATTGTACTTGCAACAGGTGGTCGTTCAAGAGAATTACCCAACTTAAAGCAAGATGGTAAAAAAGTAATGGGTTACAGAGAAGCGATGGTGATGGAGCAACAACCAAAGAGCATGATCATTGTTGGTAGTGGTGCGATAGGTGTTGAGTTTGCTTATGTGTACAATAGCATGGGTACAAAAGTGACCATTGTTGAGTTTGCACCAAGAATTGTTCCAGTAGAAGATGAAGATATTTCTAAAGAATTAGAGAAGCAATATAAGAAGCAAGGCATCGAGATCATGACTAACGCGTCGGTTGAGTCAGTGGATACGACAGGTGCTGGTGTGAAAGCGTTGGTTAAAAAATCAGATGGAACTACAATGACTTTAGAAGCAGATGTGCTTTTAAGTGCTGCAGGTGTGGTTGCGAATCTTGAAAATATTGGATTAGAACAAAACGGTATTAAAGTAGATAAAGGAAGAGTCGTAGTAGATAAGTTTGGACAAACTGCTGTTCCAGGTATTTACGCGATTGGTGATTGTTCTCCTGGTCAAGCCTTAGCGCATGTGGCAGCTAAAGAAGGGATCAATGCTGCAGAACATATTGCATACATGGAAAAGAAGCATGCACATCTGCCAGAAGGAATTGACTACAACAATGTTCCAGGATGTACTTACTGTATTCCTGAAATTTCTAGCGTAGGTTATACAGAAAAAGCAGCGAAAGAAGCAGGATATGAAATCAAAGTTGGTAAGTTTCCATTTGTAGCGAGCGGTAAAGCTTCTGCAGCAGGTTCGACTGAAGGTTTTGTGAAAGTGATTTTTGATGCAAAATATGGTGAGTTCTTAGGATGTCATATGATTGGTATGAATGTAACTGAAATGATTGCTGAAGCTGTGGTCGCTCGTAAATTAGAAACCACTGCGCATGAAATTTTAAATGCAATTCATCCACACCCAACAATGAGTGAAGGCTTGAAGGAAGCAACTGCAGCAGCATACGGCGAAGCAATTGATATCTAACTAGCTTGGAATAAAATACAGAATGGCTCGTGCTTCAAATGATTTTGAATGCGGGCCATTTTTAATAAGGTTGACTATATAAACGGATTTTAAGGAACAACGCATAATGAAGTACGAAAAAGAAATTAATAGAAGAAAAAGCTTTGCCATCATCTCTCACCCGGATGCGGGTAAGACCACATTGACAGAGAAATTATTGTTATTCGGTGGTGCCATTCAAACTGCAGGTGCTGTAAAGAGCAATAAGATTAAAAAGCATGCCACTTCGGATTTCATGGAGATTGAACGTCAAAGAGGTATCTCTGTGGCGACTTCGGTGATGTCTTTTGAATACAAAGGCAATTTGATTAATTTATTGGATACCCCAGGTCACAAGGATTTCGCAGAAGATACTTATAGAACTTTAACTGCGGTGGACAGTGTGATATTGGTGATAGATTCTGTGAATGGGGTGGAGCCGCAAACAAGAAGGTTGATGGAAGTGTGTAGCATGCGTGCCACACCGGTGATTGTGTTCATTAATAAGATGGACAGAGATGGTAAAAACAGATTTGATTTATTAGAAGAGATAGAAGCAGAATTAAAAATTTCATTACACCCAATGACTTGGCCTATTAATAGTGGCAAGGAATTTAAGGGCGTGTATAATTTGCACGATAAAAGTTTACGTTTATTTACAGCAAGTACAAAAGCAGATGACGAAGATGTAGTGGCGATTGGTGATTTGTCCAGCCCCGTCTTACAACAAAAAGTGGGTGACCGTGACGCCGATTTACTAAGAGAAGACGTAGAATTAATTGATGGGGTATATGGTGCATTGAATCCTGCAGAATATTTGTCTGGTGCAATTGCTCCTGTATTTTTTGGTTCTGCGGTGAATAATTTTGGGGTCCAAGAAATGTTGGAGACTTTTATTCAAATTGCACCAACACCACGTGACAGAGAAACAAGTGTTCGAAAGGTTCAAGCAGGTGAGGATAAGTTCAGCGGATTTATTTTTAAGATTCATGCCAATTTAGATCCCAAGCACCGCGATAGAATTGCTTTTATGCGTGTATGCAGCGGCAGGTTCGAGCGCAATAAATATTATACCCATGTGCGCTTAGACAAGGACGTACGTTTTACCAATCCATATACTTTTTTAGCACGCAGTAAGGATATCGTGGAAGACGCTTATCCAGGTGATGTGGTGGGTCTTTTTGATACGGGTAATTTTAAGATTGGAGATACTTTAACCGAAGGGGAGAAATTTTACTTTACAGGTATCCCAACATTCTCTCCAGAGATTTTTAAAGAATTAGTGAATAAGGATCCAATGAAGACCAAGCAATTGGAGAAAGGTATTCAACAGTTAACAGACGAAGGGGTGGCACAGTTGTTCACACAATTTGGCGGCAATAAAAAAATCATTGGTTGCGTAGGTGACTTACAGTTTGAAGTGATTCAATACCGTTTGTTGCAGGAGTATGGTGCAGCTTGTGAATTTAGAACACTTCCTTTTTATAAAGCTTGTTGGTTAACTTCTACGGATAAAAATAAATTGAACGACTTCTTGCGTTATAAGCAGCAAAATGCGGCCGAAGATAAAGATGGCTCACCCGTGTATTTGGCACAAAGTGAATGGTTCTTAAATACTGAGATCACGAACAATCCAGACATTACATTCCACTTCACCAACGAAGTCAATAAATAAAAAAATTACGAATCACATTCGTTAAACCTATTTTATGAAGTCAAAAACTTTAAAGCAGAACAAGGTCAATATCATTACACTAGGTTGTAGTAAAAACTTGGTGGATAGTGAAATGCTGAGTGGTCAATTGGTGGCCAATGATATTGATGTGGTGCATGAAAATAAAAAGTTAGACCATAATATTGTGGTGGTCAATACCTGTGGATTTATTGACAAAGCAAAAGAGGAGAGTGTGAACACCATCTTAGACCAAGTGGCTTTAAAGAAGAAAGGTAAATTAGATAAGGTTTATGTGACGGGTTGTTTGAGTGAAAGATACAGAGGCGACTTAGCTGCAGAAATACCAGAAGTAGATGCTTGGTTTGGTACCATGGAATTGCCTTTGATATTGAATCAATTGAATGCCGACTATAAAGCAGAATTATTGGGAGAGCGTTTATTAAGTACCCCACAGCATTATGCGTATTTAAAAATTAGTGAAGGCTGTAACCGTACTTGTTCTTTTTGTGCCATTCCTTTAATGCGCGGGCAGCACGTGAGTAAAACCATCGAGCAATTGGTAGATGAAACAAAAGGATTAGTTAAAAAAGGCGTGAAAGAATTGATGTTGATTGCCCAGGAATTAACTTATTACGGATTGGATATCTACAAAGAGCGTGCCTTGCCTAAATTATTACATGCCTTAGCAGATGTAGAAGGGGTGGAGTGGATCCGTTTACATTATGCGTATCCTTCTAAATTTCCTCTAGACATATTGGATGCTATGCGTGAGCGAGATAATATTTGTAACTACATTGATATTCCTTTACAACATGCCAGCAATAATATGCTTAAAGCCATGCGTCGTAATATTACGAGAGAGGAAATGACCGAATTGATTCAGGAAATCAGAAAGCGCGTGCCGGGTATTGCTATTCGTACGACTTTGATTGCTGGATTCCCAGGAGAAACATTAGAGGATATAGAAGAACTAAAAGCATTTTTACAATTGCATAAATTCGACAGAGTTGGCATCTTCACTTATAGCCACGAAGAAAATACAAGTGCACATGACTTAGTAGATGATGTTCCTGCGGAAGAAAAACAACGCCGTGCCGAAGAGATCATGGAAGTACAACAAGAGATTAGCCTTGAAATTAACCAATCCAAAGAAGGACAGATCTTAAAAGTATTGGTAGATAAAAAAGAAGCTGGTCGTTATTTAGGCCGCACTGAATTTGATAGTGTAGAGGTAGACAACGAAGTGGTGATCAATACCAATAAAAGATTGAAGCCAGGTGATTTTGTAATGGTAAAAATTACGAAAGCGTACGACTATGATTTAGAGGGCGATTTAGTTGACTAGAAAAGGCAGCCACAGTCGCTGTGCTAGCAATAAAGTACCCAATCAAAATATAGCTACTCGCGCCAAAATAGTTTTGTAGTCCAAACCATCCTCCATAATACAGGATGCCTCCAACACAAATGATGTTCTTCACTATTTCATAGATCATTGCTCTTGGATTGCGATCCATGAATTCTGTTAAAGCATATACTTGTGCAAAAACAAATAAGCCATAGTACATCATATTGGTAAGTCCAATACTAGCTACATTGCCAAACAAGTAACTTACAATTAAGAGCAAGCAAAATAGTTGAATCCATAAATAGATAATCATCCCTTTTGGAGCGGGGGTATCGTATTTTTCGAAATGGTACACATCTTCAATTTTGTAAACAGGATATTTTTCAACTACATCTGCGGGTCTCCATCCTAGTGGCATCAACCAAACACGCAATTTATCTTTCCAGCTTTGTGTATGCCAAGCATCCTGCATCAATAACCAAAGATGCATAAAATTTATTTTGATAGGATTCCAAGTACGCACTGGTCTTGTAACACCATATACAGCAGTGATTGCAGGGGTTTCTTCTTGGAATGTGCCAAACATACGATCCCAGAAAATAAATATTTGACCATAGTTCTTATCTAAATATTCTGGGTTAATAGCATGGTGCACACGGTGATGTGCTGGTGTCACAATAATATATTCTAGCCAACCCATTTTATGGATATGTTGCGTATGGTACCAGAACTGTGCAAATAAATGTAAAGGTGCTACCACAGCAATCACTTCTTGTGGTACACCAAACATCGCTGCTGGAATTAATAAAAATGCATAAATTCTAAAATACACCGAGATACTTTGTCTCAATGCACAGGCTAAATTAAATTCTTCACTACTATGATGTACGATATGGTTGTTCCAGAAAAAGTTTACGGTATGTGCTAAACGGTGCACCCAATAGCCAGCAAAATCTAAAGCCAAAAATGCAATTACATAAAGCATCCAACTAGACTTCACTTGATAAATAGTTAAGTGTTCCACCAACCAGCTATAACTAATAATGGCAATGCTCAACCCTAAAACATCTTTGGTTGAATTGGTGACGCCCGAGCTTAAACTGGAGATCATATCCATCGTCTTAACGGTATCATTGCCCTTGCGCCATCCGTACCATTTTTCAAATAGTACCAATAACAGAAATAGGGGCATAGCAATAACAAGAATCTTACCGTAGGTTTCCATAGGGGCTAGTTTTAAGCGAACAATCTTTCGCCCTATAAAAGTATTATTTTTCTTTCAATATTGAATAAAATGCCTTTATCAATGCATTTTTCCCGAAATTTGCAGACGATGTCTCAAAGCAGTATGCATATCCCATTTAGTTCAACCCATGTATTCTCTACATTAATCAATGATTATTTAGAGGGCAAGGCGCTGGATTTTGTGCAGTACGCGCCTAATGTAGATGGTTACAAAGCAGCGATAGAAGGCCGAAAAAAACATCCCATCAATCGAGCATTATTGTTTGATGTATTGACAAAACAATACAGCAATCTTACACAAGAAAAAGCAGTCCATGATCAAATTGCATTGTTAAAAAAGGATACGACTTTTGTTGTGACCACGGCACATCAACCTAATTTATTTACAGGGCCCTTGTATTTTTTTTATAAAATTATACACGCTATTCAATTAGCTGCAAGTTTAAAATCAACATTCCCTGAATATGATTTTGTGCCAGTGTATTATATGGGCTCCGAAGATGCGGACTTAGATGAAGTTGGTGCATTTAATTTAGACCATAAGAAATGCCAATGGGTGACCAAACAAACTGGTGCGATTGGAAGAATGCAAGTGGATGATGCTTTATTACTTTTATTAAAACAATTAGAAAGTTATTGGTCCATACTACCTCAAGGACAAAAAGCATTGGAGATTTTAAAAGAAGCCTATCAAAAAGGTAAAACTATTAGCGAGGCGACATTGTCTTTTGTGCATGCATTTTTTGGAGCAAAAGGATTGCTAGTATTACAGCCAGATGATGCTGCCCTTAAAGCGGTATTTATTCCTGTGATGGAAAAAGAATTATTGACAGGATTTTCTCATCAAGCCATCCAGCCAACGATTGCTGCTTTATCAAAAGACTACCATGTACAATCCGAAGGCCGAAGCATCAATTTATTTTATTTAAATGAGAGTATTAGAGGAAGAATCGAAAAGCAAGGGGAAGCATATATAGTAGTGGACACCGCTTTAAAGTTTTCACAAACAGAAATCATTGCAGAATTACATCAATACCCAGAAAGGTTTAGCCCGAATGTGATTTTAAGAGGGGTCTATCAGGAAACAATTTTACCTGGTGTTGTTTTTGTTGGAGGAGGTGGAGAGTTAGCCTACTGGATGGAATTAAAAAATGTATTTGATCAAGTGGGTGTGCACTATCCTTTATTACAACTTAGAAATTCTTTTTTATTGATGCGTCAAAAGCAAGCTGAACAATGGGAAGCCATGCAGTTTGAGGAACAAGATTTATTCAAGCCAATCCTTGAATTAGAAATAGCCTACGTAAAAAAACATGCATCCCAAGCATTGGATTTGCAGGATCAAATCAATCACTTAACGACTTTATATACCAACATAAAAAATGAAGTAGTAAAAGTAGACGCTACTTTAGGGACACATGCCGAAAATTTAGCGCAGCAAGCTAAAGCGAAATTATTAGCATTAGAAAAGAAAATGCTGCGTGCCGAAAGACGCAAGCAAACTGTTGCTATACAACGCATACACCGGATTAAAAAAGAATTATTTCCGCAAGATAATTTACAAGAAAGAGAAGAGCATTTTTCTAAATGGGTGGGTCAATATGATATATCCTGGATAGACACCATTATGGAACATTCTAAAGGCTTGGAGTCGAAATTCAGCATTATAAAGTTTGATTAGTAGTTATTGATCTACTATTATATAGAAAAGTCTAAGTAAAAAACAACTTACTGCTTAAGCGTCAAATTGATTCTCCCAATTTGTTTTCAATTGATTTACTTTCTCTAATACTTCTGATTCCATTTTTGATTTGTAATCGTCCATTGCCAAAGCAATCGTTTCGTTATGTGTACCAATAATTTGTGCGGCCAATAAACCTGCATTTTTAGCGCCATTTAGTGCAACCGTTGCAACGGGTACACCCCCTGGCATTTGTAAAATGGATAAAATACTATCCCAACCATCTGCAGAGTTAGTCGATTTGATAGGTACTCCAATTACGGGCAAACTAGTTAAGGAGGCCACCATACCTGGTAAATGTGCAGCGCCACCAGCACCTGCTATAATTACTTGTAAGCCTCTACTACGCGCTGTTTTTGCATATTCCACCATACGATCTGGTGTCCTATGTGCCGAAACCACCGTTAATTCAAATGGAATATTGAAAGATTTTAAAATATCTGCAGCTGCCTGCATGATAGGTAAATCACTGTCACTTCCCATAATAATCCCTACAATTGGTTGGTTGGCCATAAAATGTATTTGATGCAAGATACAAATTCATGTTTAAATAGGGATCAAATAGAGATCAAATAGCCTCTTATTACCTTAATAAAAAGCTAATTTGTATACTTTAAATTACCCTAAAGCGCGTTTATAAAGTTGTATGGTGTTTTCCAGGCCTAGGTATAAAGCATCACTAATCAATGCATGCCCAATACTTACTTCGTCAATACTTGGAATAGATTGTATTAAATAAGGTAGGTTGAATCTATCTAAATCATGTCCTGCGTTAATACCTAGACCTATTTTTTTTGCTAAGGCTGCTGCGCTCATATAGGGCGCAATTGCAGTTTCTTTATTTCCTGCAGCAAACTGCTTTGCATACATTTCGGTATATAATTCTATTCTGTCGGTTCCAGTTGTTGCAGCGGCTTCTACCATTTTTTCATTCGGGTCTACAAAAATAGATACGCGAATGCCTGCCTTTTTAAACACCGCAATGATCTCTTTTAAAAAAGCTTGTTCTGTAATGGTATCCCATCCATGGTCGCTGGTTAATTGCCCCAAGGTATCGGGCACCAATGTTACTTGTGCTGGTTTAGTAGCCAATACTAGGTCGACAAATTTTTGTTCTTTTGGATTACCCTCAATGTTGAACTCTGTATGTATATTTTCCTTTAAATCATAAACGTCTTGGTATCGGATATGTCTTTCATCTGGTCTTGGATGCACCGTGATGCCTTGGGCGCCAAAACGTTCACAATCTAAAGCCACTTTTACTAGATCTGGGTTATTGCCGCCACGACTATTTCTTAGGGTCGCAATCTTATTTATGTTTACACTTAAATGAGTCATGAGCAAATTTAAGTTAATTTTGCATCTCAATTATCACCTCATGGCTTATTCTAATTTAGAAGCTTGTTTATTGGATTTAGAGCGCAATGGACAATTGCTCCGAATTAAGGAGGAAGTAGATCCTCATTTGGAAATGGCAGCCATCCATTTACGCATTCATGAACAAAAGGGGCCAGCCATTTTATTTGAAAAAGTGAAAGGTTCTAAATTCAGGGTAGCTTCTAATATTTTTGGCACATTAGAAAGAAGTGAATTTATTTTCAGGGATACTTTACCTCAGGTGAAAAAATTAATTGAAATTAAAATTGATCCTGCCTCTGCATTAAAAAATCCATTGGCTGCATTAAGTGCATTGCCTGCAGCCATCAATGCATTGCCGAAAAAAAATCCAATCAGTCAACCAGTCACTTACGAAGAAATAAAAATTAGTGATCTGCCATTGATCAAGCATTGGTCCATGGATGGAGGTGCTTATGTCACTTTACCACAAGTGTATACCGAAGATGCAGATAAGCCAGGCATTGCCAATAGTAATCTAGGAATGTACCGTATACAATTAACAGGTAATGAATACGAACTAGACAAAGAAATTGGTTTGCATTATCAATTGCATAGAGGGATTGGTGTGCATCAAACAAAGGCGAATAAGAAAGGGATGCCTTTGAAAGTAAGTTGTTTTGTAGGCGGACCACCTGCACATAGTGTCGCTGCTGTAATGCCTTTGCCTGAAGGATTAAGTGAAATGAATTTTGCAGGCGTACTTGCAGGTAAAAGATTTGGATATACTTATAAAGATGGATTTTGTTTGAGTACAGATGCCGACTTTGTAATTACTGGAGAAGTGTTTCCAGGAGAGAATAAACCAGAAGGTCCTTTTGGAGACCATTTGGGCTATTATAGTTTAGAACATAGTTTTCCTTTAATGCGGGTGCATAAAGTGTATGCGCGTAAAAATGCCATCTGGGCATTCACAGTGGTTGGAAGACCACCACAAGAAGATACCAGTTTTGGACAATTGATACATGCTATGACAGGTGCTGCAGTATCCAATGAAATTCCTGGATTAAAAGAAGTGCATGCAGTAGACGCAGCAGGTGTGCATCCATTATTATTAGCGATTGGTAGTGAAAGGTACACGCCTTATTTAACCATCAAACAACCGGCAGAAATTTTAACTATTGCCAATCATATTTTAGGCACAGGTCAATTGAGTTTAGCCAAATTTGTTTTCATCACTGCGGACGATACCAATCAAATATCGACCCATCGTGTGCAGGAATATTTTGAATATATTTTATCAAGATTGGACCTTAGTAATGATATCCATTTTTACACTAAAACCACGATGGATACTTTAGATTATTCAGGTGAGGGTTTAAATGCAGGATCTAAAGTAGTGATTGCTGCATATGGTGATATCAAAAGAACTTTAGCAAAATCTGTTCCTCAAAGACTACTCAATTTAAATATGGATGCAAGCCTAGTGATGCCAGGCGTGATAGCAGTCAATGCAACAGCGTTTAATACAAATGCTTTACAGAGCGCATTAGCAGGGCAGGGAGAAGCATTGTTAGCGCAAGAAGGTGTGGTCATGATGATTAGAACAGAAGACCCAAAATGGATGGCTAGTGATTTGAATAATTTCTTATGGGCTGCGTTTACAAGAACCAATCCTTCTCATGATATAGAAGCCATAGATGCATTTACAATAAATAAACATTGGGGTGCAAAAGGGCCATTGGTATTTGATGCGACTATTAAACCACACCATGCACCACCTGTTTTAAAAGATGCAGCGGTTGAAAAAAAGGTAGATGCGATTTTAGAAAAGTACGGATATTAAGCTGCGACTTCGATCCATGTATGGTCTGCTAATAATTTTACTGTAGCAATAAATTGTGCAAAAGGACCTGCGCCACCGCCCCATTCGTGCGGTGCGACCATCGACAACACGTGCGACCCGTCTTGCTTTTCATACACATGGTATATCTGTCCAATCTGTGGTTTGAAAGTAATTTTTGCTTCGTAAATCATCATGCTCAATTCTTTTCTTTTACGAATTTCCTGAGCTTGTCTTGCAAGTAATTCAATTTGCTCTTTAATTTGATTGAGCTGCATATTGGTTTGATCCTCCATCGCCGAGAGTGCCTTATGCTTGATCACACCTTCTTTGGTTGGTCGAATAGCGACACTGCCTGCAGAAGAGGCGTAAGGCAATACGCTTAATTGCTTATGGTAAACTTCTATATTTTTGAAAGGGCTTTGGTCTTCTTTGAAGCCCTCCTGCGTTACTTTTAAAAATCCATTTGACAAAATTTCGTGTACCACTTTAAGGTTCAATACATCCTCCTTAAAAAATTGCACGGTTAAGCAAGATGCATTGTTGATTTCGGCGCAAATGGTATTGGCTAATTCGGTATTGTCAAAAGCCATGGGTTGGCCATTGGGATTCACTTGGTATTGCGCATAGAATGCATCGTTTTCTAAGTTCACCCAATTGTGGCTAAAACTCAATAAATGACCATTCGAAACGGTTTCAATTTTATAATTACCCGATTTGGGAACTGATTGGTATTCGAAATCACATTTCTCTGGAAATAACTGCCAGCTGGCTAAAAAATTATAAGCTTGAACCATAAAATAATAACAATTTTAGGCCTAAATGGTTGAGTTAAAAGGGCTAAAAATTAGTTTATTTCAACATAATTTGGCTTCTCAACGATATTTGAATTGTACTTGTATCTGAGATTGGTGGTCAGGCTAAAATTCCATGGACTTAGTTGCTGATTCGTTCTAGGGAAATAGAATCCTTTTAATTCAATGGTCCCAAAAACAAGATTTTCGTTTCGAATTCGCAGGCCAGAGCCAATTGCAGTATAGATATCCCCTTTTAGGATAGGATCTCCCATAGTTCTTATATAGGTAATACTGCCAAACACAAATGGGGCAGATTTAAAGCCCAATATTGGACGGTTATTATACAGTACTGTTTCCAAGTTGCCTGAAAGACGCGTGCCCCCTTTGATTTGTTCTCTATTTAGTTGAGGAATACCATAAATGCTATTGATTCTTAAAGCTTCATTGTATTTATTTTTCAAAGTTTGTGTAAAGCTTAAGTTGACGATTTGACGGTAGCCATAACCATTGTTAAAGTACTTCAATTTACTAAACTGTTCTAAGCTTGCTAAGAATCTAAAGTCTTGTATTGATTGATTGATAAAGCCAGTCGCAATATTGGCAATGATATGGTTATAGTTTTCTTTTTTTGATAATTTATATTGCTCAAATTTGAAACCTACATAAGGGCTATTGTCAGTTTCTATTTTGTACCTGCCCGTTGTCATTGTATATGATCTTCCAATTGGCAAATCCTCGTACCTGCCAAGTCCATATACATACCTTGTACGATACACGGATTGTCTGACAAGGGTATAGGAAAGAAAATCTGCATTTAGATTTTGATAGTTTTTGTCTAACTGTAATACATAGTCAATTGGTCTTTCTTTAAAATTGTTTTCAAGATGCCTATATTGAATAAATTGTCTGTATTCATTTAGGTTGATTTGCTTTTTTTGTTTTGTTAATTGGTATCCAACCCAAATGTCTATGTGTTTTAAATTATAGTTCAATTGCTGGTCAAAGATGGAGTCCCATTTTCCTGGAAAAACATTTTCATTGACTGTCTCTAAGAATTCCATTCCGCCAAGCCACTTGCTATTAGGGTGGAGGATGGGTCTTTGAATACTGATGTATTTTTTTCTGGCAGATAATACATTGTTGGCTAGATTATTCCCAAATTGGTTCATCCCTGCATTGATAGAAATAAAACTTCCAAGTAGATTACTTAAACCAATATCATAACCCCATCCAGATTTTGGTGTTCTTTCGTTTTCAAAATTTTGAATCAATTGCACACTGTTTCCAGTACCCAATAAATTTATATTATTGATTTTAGCGGAGTAAGCATTGTTATTATTAATCAACACTTCGCCCCCGTAGTTAAATAAATCTTTAGTCACCACAATGATATCCACTTGGCTGGTATCGTAAGGGGTAATCACTGCCGATATTTTAGCATCTTGTATATAGCTCAAATCCCTTAGCCATTTTTCATTGTAAGCAACAATAGAAGGGTCAAAAATATTCCATTCACTAAAAAATAGGTTTTCTCTAATGGCCCTTGTATTAGAATTAGAATGCAATTGATTTCCAAGCTTAGAAAAAAAATTTTTCAGATTGGACTCCTTTGAATCTATACTGGTCGAAAAATTATGTTGCTCAATGGTGATGCTATTGATTCTTTTACCGGCATAGGAATTGAGCGTACGAATTTGATTCAACAAATTTGTTTTTGTACTATCAGTCATCGATTGCGACTTCCCTGTGATGGCTTTTTTTGCTTTTTCAATTAAATTTGTTTGCGCAAAAATAGTTGGGGCAAAAATGAATTGTCCAAATAGGTATAAAACAATAAATAAGCGGAGCCCTTTTTTATACATGTTGCATTATAAGACTTTAACAGCTCTTTGCTTTAATGAACTAATTGGGATATTCAATAATTTTCCAATGGGCTTGCCATTTCTGTAACTAATCACCCTTAAGATGGTAACATCATCCGGGATTAGAAAAGCCTGGGTAAATGGATTGCTATATTGATCTGGCATGGACTCATCGATGGTGTAATAAAAATCCAATCCACGCACTTCTCCCTCCATGCTCGCAAACATTTCTCCTTTGGTATTTAAAGTGGTTGTAACAATTGGGTCATAGATGCTTTTTGCATATTTAATTTTAAGGGTATCTAATATGGCAAAATGACCTTCTACTTTATTTGAAAATTTGTCCCAGTCTTTACTCAATTTTGGAGACCATGCCACCTCGGCAATGGCCATGAGTCTTGGCCAAGCCATGTATTCTAGGTTTCTAATATTTTGCAATTGCTCACTCCATAAATTACCTTGGTTACCCAAAATATATTTTTCATCTACGCCTTCTGGTACGGGTTCAAAACTATATGTCTTCTTCATTCTTAATCCTGCATACACAGCACCTTCTGCAGTGGCTTCGCCTTGGTAATAGTCCAGGTAATTATGTGAACTTGGACTCATCACCACAGGATGTTTTTGTTTGGCAGCTTCAGCGCCTCCTTTTACACCTCTCCAACTCATCACAGCAGCTTCTGGCGCCAATCCACCTTCTAGTATTTCATCCCATCCCATTAATTTTTTTCCTTTTGATTGCATGATTTTTTCTACACGACGTACAAAATAACTTTGCACTTCTTCCTGGTTTTTCAAATTTTCTTTTTGCATCAATACTTTGATGTCCTCACTTTTCGCCCAATTGTTTTTTGCAGTTTCATCCCCACCCATATGCATGTATTCAAATGGGAATAGGGTAGCCAATTCTCCAAAAATGATATCTAAGTATTCGTAGACTTCTTTTTTAGATGGATCTAAGTTGTTATCAATTTTTGCAGTGATATGTCCGTTCATTCCAGACCAATCTATAAAATCATCCCCTGCGTTTACTTGGTAAGGATAATTTGGAGTCGTACTTAGTTGAGGATAGGCTGCTAAGAATGCCATGCTATGTCCAGGCACATCAATTTCAGGCATGATTTCGATGTTCTTTGTTTTTGCATAAGCTACTAATTCCTTGATATCTTCTTGTGTATAAAATCCACCATAGGTTTTTGGTTCTTCTAGAGCAGGCTTCGTAATATTATGCCATTTACCAATTCGATTGGCTCTCCAAGCACCCACTGAGGTTAATTTTGGTAAAGCTTTAATTTCAACTCTCCATCCATTGTCATCGGTTAAATGAAAATGTAATCTATTTAATTTATACATCGCCATTTCATCTATCATCTTTTTTACTTCTGCTACTGTAAAAAAATGACGACTCACGTCCAACATAAATCCTCTCCATTCAAATCTTGGGACATCACTGATTTGAACATAGGGTAGGGTCCAATTGATTGTTTTATCAATTTGATTACTGTAAATCGCTGGTGGACATAATTGTAAGATAGTTTGCCATGCATACAATGCACCTGCATAAGTTTGTGCTTTTACATGAATGCCTTTTTCGTTAATGGTTAATTGATAGCCTTCTTTGCCTAAGGCATTGTCGTTTACTTGCTCAAAACGGATGGTGGCATTCTTTTGATTGGATAGGTTTGCTTTTTTCCCTGTCACTGCATTCAATCTTGCACTCATTGATTTTCCGATCTCTTCAAATGCAGTAGGTACTTGAATCGTTATTTGATTGGGTAACTTAAATATTCCATTGCCAATTTGCATTGCACTTGGTTCTGGGATAAGCTTTATTTGTTGTGCTTGGATACTGCATGTTGTCAATATTGCTATTAAGAAGATGCTAATTTTTTTGAAGACCATATTGTAATTTTTATTCGCTCCTTAAAGGTACTGAAAATAAAAAACCCATGCTGATAAAATCAACATGGGTCAATAGGGAGAAATTGTTATTTCTTTTTGTCTTTAAAGACTAGTATCTGTAAGCGTCAGACTTAAATGGACCTGCTTTAGGTATGCCTAAATAAGCTGCTTGCTCTTCT
>JBILAW010000132.1:0-4597 GCA_044354025.1 Sediminibacterium sp. | reverse complement strand
ACAGTAACTCGTGAAAGAGCGATCATCATTGATACCATGAAAGAAGATCCTAAAATGGCAGGTAAGCCAGAAGAAATGATTGCAAAAATTGCCGAAGGTAAGATTGCAGCTTTCTTTAAGGAGCAAACTTTATTAGCACAGTCTTTTGTTAAAGACGGTTCTAAAACAGTGGGTGACCACGTTAAGAGCGTAGGTGCTGATATTAAAGTAACTGAATTCAAGCGTGTAGCTTTGGGTTAAGTATAAAAAAAGTGTAAAGAATTTACTTTTTTATACTTTATATCTAATGATTTTTTCAAAGCCCCCCATAAACGGGGGCTTTGATGTTCTAATGGGTTAAAAGGGAGGTCATTGACCTCCCTTTTTCTTTTTAATCCTTATTCAAAATTTGTATCTTGCAAGTATAAATTTCAACGACTATGGAGCCAAAGTACAAACGCATCTTATTAAAATTATCTGGGGAAGCCTTATTGGGAAATGAAAGAAATGGCGATCCGTTTAATCCAAAAATTATAGAACAGTACGCGAATGAAATCAAGCAATTGGTGGACCTAGGTGTTGAGGTAGCGATTGTGATTGGCGGAGGTAATATTTACAGAGGGATGAACGAGGCGGATAGCGGTATTGAAAGAGCGCATGGAGATTATATGGGCATGCTAGCAACCGTGATTAACGCAATGGCAATACAAGCTATGTTAGAAAAAATTGGCGTGTATACAAGATTACAATCTGCGATCAATATGGAGCAAGTGGCAGAACCTTATATCAGAAGAAAAGCATTAAGACATTTAGAAAAAGGACGTGTAGTCATTTTTGGTGCAGGCACAGGTAATCCTTATTTCACAACAGATACAGCCGGATCATTAAGAGCCATAGAGATGAAGGCGGATGTAATCTTAAAAGGTACCAGAGTAGATGGGGTATATGATGCAGATCCAGAGAAAAATCCAAATGCAAAAAAATTCGAGACCATCAGTTTCCAAGATTGTATCTCAAAGAATTTGAAAGTAATGGATATGACGGCATTTACCTTATGTATGGAGAATAAATTGCCAATCATTGTCTTTGACATGAATCAGCCGGGTAATTTAATGAAGATTGTACAGGGTGAATCAGTAGGAACCCTCGTAAAATAGAACTTAAGTCAATTCCAATCCGCCGCTGATGTAAAAAACCCTGCTAAATTGCATTTTTTACAATCGCTGGATTAAATTTATAGTATGCAAAAAAATAGTTTCATCGTCTTATTATTGGTGCTTTTATTTTCACAAGAAAAAATTGCTGCACAAAATAATTTAAGTTTAAAAGAGGCAGTGACCATTGCCATCCAAAATAGTTACGATATTAAGTTGGTAGAAAACTCCTTATCAATCGCCCAAAATAATAACAATTACGGCGTTGCTGGGGGATTACCAACTGTTACTGCAAATGGTACCAACAACAATACACTCACTACAATCAACCAAACATTTCCTGATCCATCCAGGAATACCACAAGAAATGGCGTGGATGGATCTACATTAAATGGAGGTTTATCGGCAACAATGATCTTGTTCAATGGCTATAGAATTGCTGCCACTAAGGATCGTCTAGAAAGTATTCAAAAACAAACAGAAGCCGTATTGCAAGTTCAAATGTTGAACACAAGTTCAACAGTGATGCAACAATACTATAATGTCATCAGACAGGTTGCGTTTTTAAAAACAATCGAAAAATCAATTGAAGCTTCTGAACAAAGAGTTGCGATTGTAAAAACAAGACAAGAAATTGGAGTCGCCAATCAAGCAGATTTATTACAATCTAGTTTAGATTTAAATGCCTTATTACAAGCCAAGCAAAATCAATTATTGGTATTAGATCAAGTAAAAGCAGATTTATACAATAGCATGGTGGTGCCAGCAAATTCAAATTATATTTTCACTGATATTATTCAGGTAGATCAAAAAATGATTTTGTCTGATGTAGAATCTAAAATGAAGGCGCATCCTTTATTACAATCTGCACAGCAATTGATCAATGTCAATCAGTTTTTAGAAAAAGAAACAAAAGCGTTGATGTATCCAACCTTAAGAGCAAATACAGGATTCAATTACAATAGTAATAAATCAGCAGCGGGTTTCATCTTATTAAATGAAAGCTATGGTCCGTTCTTAGGATTTAATTTGAGCATTCCAATTTATGCCGGAACTGCAAGTAAGCGTGCTTATAAAAATGCACAGATCAGTACCGTAAGTGCAAAAATACAATACGACAATACTGCACAAACCCTAGCAACAGAATTATTCAAGACTTATCAGAACTATCAAAATAGTTTAAAGCAAACACCTGTTGAAATTGAGAACTTTAAAATGTCAGATGCTTTATTGGCCTTAGTAATGGAGCGATTTAAATTAGGTGAAGCGACTATTGTAGATGTAAAACAAGCACAACAAAGTTTTGAAACAGCCGGCTTTAGATTAACAAGCTTACAGTTCAGTGCAAAAATTGCAGAGATTGAATTAAAGCGTATGTCTAATCAATTAAGTTTTTAACTTATAAAATAAGTAAATTAAAAAGGGCGCATCGAGATGCGCCCTTTTTAATTATTTCCAACCGTCTCCGTCAAGGATATTACCAATCCCACCTAGGATGCTTCCTTCTTCCTTACGTTTATAGGTGCCGTAAGCTAAGATACGACCTGCTAAACGGCTGATAGGTAAGGTTTGTATCCATACTTTACCTGGCCCTGTGAGTGATGCGAAGAATAAGCCTTCTCCACCAAATAAGGTGTTTTTTATACCACCCACAAATTGAATATCATAATTTACGTTCGAGGTAAAACCAACGATACAACCCGTATCAACTTTTAAGACTTCACCCGGTTGTAAATCTTTTTCTACCACATGACCACATGCATGTAAAAATGCCATGCCGTCACCTTCTAATTTTTCCATAATAAATCCCTCTCCACCAAATAAGCCTGTACCTAATTTACGTTGGAACTCAATGCCAATGCTCACCCCTTTGGCTGCACATAAAAAAGCATCTTTCTGACAAATCACTTTGCCACCTAAGTTTGGAAGGAACATTGGAATAATTTTTCCAGGATAAGGAGATGCAAAACTCACTTTCTTTTTTCCATATTGGGTATTGGTATAAGCTGTCATGAATAAGCTTTCCCCAACCAAAGCGCGCTTACCGGCTTGAAATAATTTATTTAAAATACTACTGTCTTGTTGTGTGCCATCCCCAAAGAGGGTTTCCATTTGAATACCTTCCTCCATCATCATAAATGCGCCGGGCTCAGCAATTGCTGTTTCTTGAGGATCTAATTCAATAGAAACGTATTGCATTTCTTCTCCAAAAATTTGGTAGTCTATTTCGTGTACTGACATATTTTTAATTTTAACTAGTTATGAATAACGGATTAAAGTATTGATATAATACTTCTACAAAACTAATTCATCTAGATAAAAAAACCCCTCAGAAAATTCTGAGGGGTTAAAATTAAATTTAAAAACCTAAGTTTCAAGGATGCGTGGTTAGAACCAAGAACCATTGAAAACAGTATCGCCATTGGCGTTGTTTTTTGCGGCCCTTCTTTTCACTTGTTTATTGTGTATCCATGTGCTTACAAACATCAATGGAATGAACACAAAAGTTAAAGGAGGAATACCCAACATGCTAATCCACTTGCCACCAAATTGACGACGCATTGGACGACGCAATCTTTCTGCAATTAGATACATAGCAGGAACAATGAACAAAGTCATAAAGAAGGCAAAAGCCAATCCAAAGATAATGGTCCAGCTTAAAGGCTTCCAGAATGCTACGTTATCGCCACCAAAGAAGATACGTGGGTTTAGTTCACTAAATAGAGTGACAAAGTTGATATTGAATCCAACTGCAATTGGAATGAAACCAAGGATGGCAGCAAGCGCAGTTAAGAGTACAGGAATAATTCTTGTCTTACCAGCTTGTATTACCGCTTCTCTTGTTTTATAGCCACGGCTTCTTAATTCATCCGCGAACTCAATCACAAGGATACCGTTTTTAACAACGATACCTGCTAGTCCAACAATACCAAGACCCGTCATGATACCAGATACTTTCATACCTGTTAAAGCAAATCCTAATAATACCCCAATGATACTAAATAAGATCTCTGTTAAGATAATCACCGACTTAGAAATAGAATTGAATTGTAGTACTAAGGTGAACAAGATCAACATCAATGCAATAATTAAGGCTTTTCCAAGGAAGGCAACTGTTTCTAATTGTTGTTCATTCTCGCCAGTTTGTTCAACAGTCACGCCTTCTGCGATGCCCTTATAGTTCTCAATGTATTGAGCAATCACCGCATTCACAGCAGTTGGGTTATACCCTTCGCTTGTCAATACATTTGAACTTAATTGGATTTGTCTTTTTTGGTTCTTTCTTTTTACGCTGCCCAAAGTACTTGTAGGTTCTACTTTAACCAAAGAACTGAGTGGAATATTCTTTACCATACCACCAGCAGCCATATCACGGAAAGACAAACGCATATTCAATAAGTCCACTAAATTTTTACGTTGCATCTCCTCGTTACGTAATTGAATTTTGTATTCGTCTTTACCGT
>JBILAW010000131.1:0-4690 GCA_044354025.1 Sediminibacterium sp. | reverse complement strand
TGACCGATGCGGAAATCCACTTAGTGTTCAACTTTGGGACGAATTTAACTTAATTGTAAAATTAGTTGATGACGCCGATAAGATGAATAGTGAAGAGGAGGATCCTGACATTTTTTACTTAGATCGAAGCGATAACAACTTGTCCATTGCGAATTGGATTTACGAATTCATTAGCCTTAGCGTTCCTTTGCAAAATATCTGCAAATTGGATGAAAAAGGAAAATCAACTTGTAACCAAAAAGTAATTGATCAGCTCAATTTCTTCAATGAAATCCCTCCTACCGAGGCGACATCAAAAACGCTTTGGAAAGGATTAGAACAGTTCAAGGATCTGGACGGAAAAAATTAATTAATAGAAGTAGTAGAATAGAAAATAAAATAGATTAAAAAATTTAAAAAATAAGAGATGCCTAATCCTAAACGCAGACACTCCCAACAACGTAGCGCTAAAAGAAGAACACACTATGTTGCTCAAGAAGTAACATTAAGCAAAGATGGTACAACAGGAGAAATCCACGTTCGTCATCGTGCGCACGTTCAAGAAGGAAAATTATTCTATAAAGGAAAATTAGTAGCTGAGAAGGCGCCTTTAAAAGCATAATTTACCAATAATGAATATTGGTATTGATATGATGGGTGGTGATTTTGCACCACTCGAAGCTGTCAAAGGCATTCAAATCTATCTATCCAATGCTCAACATAATTTATATTGTATAGGTGATGCAACCCAGTTGGAAGAACTCTTTCAGCACCATGGGATTGCCTCACCTTTTTTGCATTTAGTAGATGCCCCAGAAGTGATTGGATACCATGAACATCCTACCAAAGCATTGAAAGAAAAACCTAATTCATCTATTGCAATTGGGTTTCGTTATTTAGCAGAAGGTAAGATTGATGCTTTTTTAAGTGCGGGAAATACGGGTGCCATGTTAGTGGGTGCCATGTTTAGCATCAAACCAATTAAGGGCGTTTTAAGACCAACGATCGCCACACTTTTACCAAAATTAAATGGCAAAACCGGGATCCTAGTTGATGTGGGTTTGAATGCAGATTGTAAACCCGAACAACTGAACCAATTTGCAATTCTAGGTAATTTATATGCAAAGCATATTTTAAACATCGATGTCCCAACTGTGGGCTTATTGAATGTTGGAGAAGAGGAAGGCAAAGGCAATGTATTAGCACAATCCACTTACCCACTCTTAAAAGAAAATTCCCATATTCAATTCATTGGCAATGTAGAAGGACGTGATGTCTTTAATGACAAAGCAGATGTGATTGTTTGTGATGGATTTACGGGAAATGTTATTTTAAAGACTGCAGAGGCCATGTATGAAGCTGCAGCACATCAGGGTCTAGAAAAGGATTCCTTTTTTGGACGTTTCCACTTCGAAAATTATGGCGGAACACCTGTCTTAGGTGTGAATAAGCCAGTCATCATTGGTCATGGTATCAGCAATGCAAAAGCTTTTTCAAATATGATTGCTTTAGCTGAAAAAATGATTGACACCAAATTCTGTGAAATCATCACAAGCAATTTTGCTGACATCCAATAGTATTAGGTTTTTTTAACTTAATTTCACCTTCAATAAAAGCAACCTTTTTTATGTGGTTAAATAACATTTTAGAAACAATTGGCAATACCCCAATCATTCGATTAAATAAAGTCAGTGAGGGCATTCCAGGAACCATCTTGGCTAAAGTGGACTATTTTAATCCAGGTAATTCTATTAAAGATAGGATGGCTTTAAAAATGGTGGAAGTAGCAGAAGCAGAAGGTAAATTAAAACCTGGTGGCACCATCATTGAATGCACGAGTGGTAATACTGGAATGGGCTTAGCCTTAGCAGCTGTCGTAAAAGGTTATAAATGCATCTTTACAACGACTGATAAACAAAGTAAGGAGAAGATGGATATTTTGAGAGCGGTGGGTGCCGAAGTAATTGTATGCCCTACCAATGTGGCACCAGAAGACCCTGCTAGTTATTATTCAGTTGCAAGGAAATTGGCGGGAGAAATCCCCAACTCCTACTTCTTTAATCAATATGATAATCTGGCAAACCGACAAGCGCATTATGAAAGTACTGGTCCCGAAATTTGGCGTCAGACCGAAGGTAAAATCACCCACTTAGTTTGTACTGCAGGCACTGGTGGCACCATCACTGGCACAGCAAAATATTTAAAAGAGCAGAACCCCAATATTCAAATATGGGCCATCGATCCTATAGGCTCTTTGTTAACCCATTATTTTCAAACAGGAGAAGTGGATATGGCCTATGTAAAGCCTTATATAGCGGAAGGTTTTGGAGAAGATTTTGTACCAGCTAATTACGACATGTCAGTCATTGATCATTTTGAACAAGTGGCAGATAAAGAAGGCGCTTTGATGACTAGGCGTATTGCAAAAGAAGAAGGATTATTTTGTGGATATAGCGCAGGAGGCTGTTTACAAGGGCTAATACAATTAAAAGATAAATTGAAACCAACCGATGTGGTTGTCTGTATTTTCCATGATCATGGAAGCAGGTATGTTGGGAAAGTATATAATGACGAATGGATGAAATCCAAAGGATTTATAGACTAATTTAGGCTGGATTTAAAGGCCTAGCTAACATCCGTTTGGTTCATAAATTGTATCTTTGACCTTCAATCATTAAACAATGAATAAGTACAGATCGGGTGTTTTACATGGTAAAGAATTAGAAGCTTTATACAACGATGCTAAAGACAATCATTTTGCGATCCCCGCAGTCAATACCACAGGAACGGATACCATCAATGCAGCAATAGAAACAGCGGCAAAAGTGAAGTCTCCAATTATCATACAGTTTTCAAATGGTGGTGCCCAATTTATTGCAGGCAAGGGTATGCCAAATGACAATTTACAAGCCAATATACAAGGTGCAATTGCAGGTGCTTTACATGTGCACCAAGTGGCTAAGTTTTATGATGTGCCTGTTATTTTACATACAGACCACGCTTCTAAAAAATGGTTACCATGGATTAGTGCTTTAATTGACGAGAGTGAAAAATACCACAAACTAAATGGACAACCTTTGTTCAGTTCTCATATGTTGGATTTATCAGAAGAACCTATCGAAGAGAATATCCAAACCTCTGTTGAATTCTTTAAACGTATGGCGCCATTAGGAATGGGTATTGAAATTGAATTAGGTGTAACAGGTGGTGAGGAAGATGGTGTGGACAATAGCGGTATTGAAAATGATAAATTATACACGCAACCAGAACATGTTGCTTACGCTTATACTGAATTAGGAAAAGTAGGTAATTTATTTACAGTTGCTGCTGCATTTGGAAACGTACACGGCGTATACAGTCCAGGCAATGTGGAATTAAAACCAGAAATTTTACACAATAGTCAGTTGCATATTGAAAAGACATTGGGCACAGCACCAAAACCAGTTTACTTTGTATTCCATGGTGGGTCTGGTTCTCCTCAAAATCAAATTAGAGAAGCCATTGGATATGGTGCAATTAAAATGAACTTAGATACCGATTTGCAGTGGGCTTTCTGGGAAGGTGTTCTAGGTTATTACAAAAAGAATGAAGCTTTTCTTCAAACTCAATTGGGTAATCCAGAGGGTGCAGAGAAGCCAAATAAAAAATATTACGACCCTAGAGTTTGGTTAAGAAAAGGCGAAGAGTCTTTCATCAAACGTTTAGAGCAATCCTTTGACGACTTAAATTGTATCAATAGAAACGTTTAAATCAGTTCCTATGCGTGAAAAAGTAGAAGACATTGAAGTCAACCTAACTGGAGAAGAATTAAATCATTCTGATGCAGCAGATAAATCAAGATGGTTTAAAAGAATTCGTAAAGGAATCAGTACTTCAACAGCAGACAAGAAAGAAACACCAGAAGGCTTATGGACAAAGTGTCCAACCTGTAATCATATATGTACTAGTTCTGAATTAAAAGAAAATTTATACATCTGTGACAAATGTAATTATCACCATCGTATTGGTAGTGATGAATATTTTGCTTTCTTATTTGACAACCAAGAATTTGATGTACTATTTGATGAAATCAAAAGTAAGGATGCACTTAATTTTACCGATCTAAAGAATTACCAAAAACGTTTAGACGAAATTCATTCTAAAACAGATTTGAAAGATTCTATGCGTGTAGGTATTGGTAAAATGAATGGCGAAGGCTATGTGGTTGCATGTATGGATTTTGAATTCATTGGCGGATCATTAGGAAGTGTCATGGGAGAAAAATTTAGTCGTGCAGTAGATTATTGTATTGAACATCGACTCCCCTATTTAGTGATTAGCAAAAGTGGTGGAGCACGTATGATGGAAAGTGCATTTAGCTTAATGCAATTAGCAAAAACAAGTGGAAAATTATCTCAATTAAGTGATGCTAAATTACCATTCATCTCCTTGCTAACAGACCCTACATTTGGTGGTATTTCTGCCAGCTTTGGAATGTTAGGGGATCTTAATATAGCAGAACCAGGTGCATTGATTGGTTTTGCTGGTCCTAGGGTGATTAAAGAGACCATCAAGAAAGATTTACCTCCAGGTTTCCAACGTTCAGAGTTCTTATTAGAACATGGATTCCTTGATTTTATAGTGGATAGAAAAGAACTGAAGCAAAAATTGTCAGAAGTTGCTTTTATGTTCAGAAGTTAATGCCAAAAAGAAATCAATTTTAAATAGTACT
>JBILAW010000130.1:0-4701 GCA_044354025.1 Sediminibacterium sp. | reverse complement strand
TATTTTTAGATCGTTTAAAGAGTTTGTACACACAGTAAATGGCCGATACGACCCAGATACCAAAAAGAATATTCTTGTCCATAATTTTATTTTAGTGAATATAATATATTTTGTTTTATTTGCAATATATCAATGAGGTCTATCATGAAAAAAAGTCTATTTTATATCATCTTACTGCTTTTAGTAAAAGCCAATTCAATTAATGCGCAGTTGCCGGCACCTTTCAATGCCATTTTGCCAAGCATTCAAGATAGTATTGCTAAAAAAGTGCTAGCAAGCCCCAATACATATAGACTTCAGCTTGTTTATACACAAATTGATAGAGATCAAAATGGCATACCTCGTTTTACAAACCATACATTGTATGCGGACGCAGAAAATTATTTTAATCCCGCATCGATGGTTAAAATGCCCCTTGCCTTTTTAGCAATGGAAAAATTATATGAACTGAACCAGCCTGGCGTAAATAAATACACTACGATGCAATTTGATAGCAACTATCAAAGACAAGTAGCCATGTATGCTGATTCAAGTGCTCAAAACAAAAAACCATCTATTGCACATTTTGTTAAGCGCGCATTTTTGATATCTGAAAACGATCCCTACAATCGATTGTATCAATTTGTGGGTCAGGGCCCAACGAATCAAAAACTACTTGCAAAAGGGTATAGCAGTACAAAGATCACAAGACAATTTATGGGCTATACAGAAGATCAAAATAGACATACCAATGGGATCCGTTTTATGGATGAAAAAGGGTTGCCTATTTTAAAGCTCGACCCTCAATACAACAAAGACAGTTTTCAATTTGGTGCGCCCATTTTAATTGGGGATGCACATTGGAATAGTAAGGACGAAGTGGTGAACGCCCCCTTTGATTTCACACGTCATAACAATATCTCTTTAGTAGACATGCAAAAAATGTTGCAGGCAGTTTTGTTTCCAGCCTCGGTACCAAAACAAAATAGATTCAATATGACTGAATCTGATAGGTTGTTTTTATTACAATACTTATCACAGTATCCTTCGGAAACAGACTATCCAAAATATGATAGTGCACATTTTTATGATAGCTATGTGAAATTCTTTTTCCAAGACAGCACCCATACCATGCCAAAGCATATCAGGGTTTTCAATAAAGTAGGATGGGCTTACGGATTCTTAACAGATGTGTCTTATGTGTTGGATACCAAAAACAATATTGACTACATGCTCTCCGCTACTATTTATGTGAATAGTGATGGCGTGGTGAATGATTCAAAATATGATGAGGATGCTGTTGGCTTTCCTTTTTTAAATCAAATTGGAAAAGCGTTTTATCAATATGAATTAAAACGTCCTAGAAAATTTAAACCAATCTTAAAAAACCAAGTAAAGCAATACGAAAAACGCAACCCAAAAGATACTAGGCCTAGCATTTTAAATGCCGACAACTAGGATCTCTTGGATTGCGTCTTATCATACTACTTTATGATAGAATGCAATAAGGTCTACCAAATAGCACCCATCCCTAAATCCCACAATTGCTTATTGAATGCAGGAATAGCTTCATTTTTTAATTTTAGTCCTCTTGCTTTTAATTTATCCCACTCAGCAGTATATTCTTTCAATAAATCTAAGTTGGGTTGATTCACTTGTGGAATATCACTCTCTGTTTGATTCAATAAGAACATATAGTTGGCTGTGAATTTATTAGGGAAATTTTCAACATCATCATATGAAGTTGATTTTCTTTGAATCATGTCTTCGTCCCATGCTTTTAAATTTGCAATCAAAGCTGAGGCATTTTGTTTTAAGCTAGCATATTGTGTACCGCTATAGTTGGCGTCAGACTTTAATTTTTTAACCAATGCTTCAATGTGACTACTATTGTCTTTTAGCTCGTTGACCATTTGGTGCATTTCAGTCACTGTACCTTCCATCAAACGCATCAAATCATCATACGCTTGGTATTCACTAGCAGTCGTGCCAAAGTTTGGATTGGCTTGTATCAGGCCTGTTGTGGTTCCAACCATTTTTCCACCTGCCATTAAACGAATGGTATAATTACCAGGGATGGCTTTGTGTCCATTAAAACTACTTTCAATATATACATTTGGAATAGCCGTAGTTGTTGCGTGACGAAGGTTCCATACAAAACGATTCAATCCTTTTTCTTTGCTTAATGTTGGATCTTTTCTTGGAGCGCCGTCATAGCGCTTATAATTTTCGTCTGCTTTTGAACTAAAGCGACGCACTAATTTGCCAGACGCATCACTGATTTCCATACTCAATTCAATAGAGTCTGCCATACTAGGCAATTGATAATACAAGACCAAGCCTGTTGCAGGATTGACCCCTGCTTTTGCTTTAGCACCTGTAAAATCTCCGTCGTTGTCATCCATTTCGCTAGAACCCATGACCAATAAAACAGCATCTGGCGTATATATTTTTACAGTACTTGTGTCTGCTTTATATGCTCGAATTAAATTTAAATCATCCAATATCCAAAACGATCTACCCGAAGTTGCCGCAATTAAATTGTTTTGATGCACGCGTAAATCTGTGATAGGGGTAATAGGCAAATTTAATTGGAATGGACTCCAGCTTTTGCCACCGTTGTTTGACATGTACACGCCTAATTCTGTGCCCGCATACAATAAATCTTTAACAACATTGTCCTCACGCACCACTCTTGTAAATGCATTGTTTGCAATGCCAGTATTTATTTTAGTCCAAGTGGTTCCGTAGTCCGTGGATTTATATAAGCCAGGCGTATGGTCGTTGAACTTATACCTAGTGGTTGCAATGTATACCGTTGCTTTATCATGCGGTGATACTTCAATCGCATTGATTAAACATTCTACTAATCCCGCTGGTGTTATATTTTTCCAATTAGCACCACCATCTTTTGTTAAGTACACATAACCATCATCGCTACCTGTATAAATCACACCTTTTTCGTGCACCGACTCCATCACATAAGCTAGTGTGCCATAATTTTCTGCACCCACTGCTTCGTTGGTATAGGGTACACCAGGTTTTCCTTGTTTAGATTTTTCGTTGCGGGTTAAATCTGGTGAAACTTCTTTCCATGTTTTTCCCATGTCGGAAGTTTTCAATAAAAATTGTGATCCATGATAATAGGTATTAGGTTCATGCTTGCTCCAAATGATTGGCGCGTTCCAGTTATATCTGTACTTAATATCTTTTGCATCTCTGCCTAAGTATTGAATTGGCGCAGCCATGATATTGGTGCTCCCTTTTGTTTTTGTATCTAATACTTCTATCGTTCCTTGGTAAGATCCACCTAAAACATATCTTGGATTGTTTGGATCAAATGCCAAGAAGGCGCTCTCGCCACCTGCAGATGCAGACCAGCTTCTTTCATCTATTCCTCCGGCGCCAATTGCACGACTCGCAATTTTAACCGAACTATTGTCTTGTTGTCCTGCATAAATATTGTAAGGCGTTTCATTGTCTACATTGATTCTATAAAATTGTGCAGTAGGCATATTGTTTTGACTGCTCCAAGATTTACCGCCATCATGTGTTACAGCAGCACCGCCATCATCTGCAATCACCATGTTCTTACCATTGCTAGGATGAATCCATAAATCATGGTAATCACCATGCGTGCGCGCAAAGTCTGTAAAAGTTTTACCACCATCAATTGATTTTAAGGAAGGGGCACTCATCACATACACTGTGTTTTCATTTGTTGGATCTGGAAACAGTTCGATATAATACCATGCGCGTTGAATCAAGCGATGGCTTTTATTTATTTGTGACCAACTTGCACCTGCATCGTTAGACACATATAAACCACCTGCATCTTTACTAAAATCACTTTCAATCAATGCAAATACTTTTTCTGAATTTGCTCTTGATACTGCGATAGACATTTTACCCATTTCTTTTGGTAATCCCTTTTCCATTTTCTCCCAGTTATTGCCACCGTCAGTTGATTTATACAATCCACTTCCTGGTCCGCCACTAATTACCTGCCATGGCAAACGACCATGTTCCCACATGGCAGCATACATAATTGATGGATTATGCATGTCCATTGAAATTTCCGCACAACCTGTTTTATCATCTACATACAATACTTTTTTCCATGTTGTACCACCATCAACAGATTTATAAATACCACGCTCTGTTGACTTGCTATACAATGCACCTTGAGCTGCAACAAAAACGATGTTTGGATTTTTTGGATCAATCGCAATTCTCGAAATATGTTGTGTCGCATCTAGTCCCATTTTTTTCCATGTCTTGCCAGCGTCTGTACTTTTATACACCCCATCTCCATGATGTGTCATCACACCTCTTATTGCGTGCTCGCCCATGCCCACATAAACAATATTGGCATCGCTTTCTGCAACTGCAACCGCACCCACAGAACCTGTTTTAAAAAATCCGTCAGAAATATTATCCCAATTCATTCCACTGTTTTCAGTTTTCCATAAACCACCACCAGTGGTTCCCATGTAATAGATGTCTCTATTATTGATGACTCCAGTGGCCATATTGGATCTACCTCCTCTAAAGGGACCAATACTTCTCCATTTTAGCGGAGATAGTTCTTTGTTTACATCCTGCGCAAAACCCATTTGCGTAGATACTATTAAGCATAGTAAAGCGATTATCTTTTTGATCATAAAATAGTTTTAGATAGATTAAATTTAAGCAAAAAAATAGACCCATTGTGCAATGAGT
>JBILAW010000129.1:0-4710 GCA_044354025.1 Sediminibacterium sp. | reverse complement strand
GTCAATCTATTGGTGCACAATTTATTTTAAGAGGGATTCGATACGTGAGTGATTTTGAATATGAAAAAACCATTGCGGATGCCAATAGAACAATGGATCGCCATATAGAAACGATCTTTTTAACAGGCGAACCAAAATATACCTCAGTTGCATCCACCATTGTAAGAGATATCATTCGTAATGGGGGTGATGCATCACCATTCTTACCAGATGTAGTTATTCATGCATTGAAGTAAGAAAAGCTTCCATCACTTCTTTAATGCTATCATAAGTTTTTGCTAAATAGGGGGCAAGATCGGCCTGTTTCACCCAAGCGATTGCTTCTATGTCTTCCTCTGTTTGTGGAATTCCATCTTGTAATTGATCTATTGACATTTTGTACCAATAAGTTGTTTTCTCCACTTCGGAATTAAAATAGATGTCATGGTAACGATGTGTTGTTTTTAAAATTAAGTCGCCCAAAACAAGATTGCTTATTCCAGTTTCTTCCATGACTTCTCTTAAAGCACATGCTTCAATCGTTTCATTGGGGTCTAGTTTCCCTTTTGGCAAATCCCAAATGCCTCTTCTAAAGATCCATAGCATCTCCTTATTTGGATTGACTACAATGCCTCCAGCTGCAATAATTGGTGTCATCATAAAATGTGTATAGTATTTAGTAACTCTTACAAAAATATTGCCTTTTTGACGGTAAATTCGTGTCAAATATAGGATATGACAAACGAAAAAGCTGTCGCAGAAAAACTATTACAAGTTAATGCTATAAAGTTAAACCCTAATGACCCATTTACCTGGGCAAGTGGATGGAAAAGTCCAATTTATTGTGATAATCGTAAAGTACTCTCTTTTCCTTATGTCCGTGACTTTATAAAAAGCGAAATGTGCAATGTCATTTTCGAAAAATTTGAAGGGGCCGATATGTTAGCTGGAGTAGCTACTGCGGGTATTCCTTGGGGTGCGATGGCAGCTGACCAATTAAAATTGCCTTATATCTATGTGCGTCCAAAACCAAAAGAGCATGGCTTGGGCAATCAGATAGAAGGGGCTTATGCCAATACCAATAAAATTTTAGTCATAGAAGATTTAATCTCTACAGGTAAAAGTAGTTTGCAAGTAGTAGATGTTTTAAGAAATGCTGGATTAGAAGTAGTGGGTATGGTGTCCATTTTCAATTATGGTTTCCAAATTGCAGAAGATGCATTCAAAGCAGCTGGTGTGCCATATGTTTCCTTAACGAATTACGCGAGTCTAATTGAATTAGCAGTAGAGAAAGGTTTGGTGGATGCCAATACACAAAGTACCTTAATGGAGTGGCGAGATAGTCCATCTACTTGGAATCAATAAGGCTCAATCAATTTTTATTTCATTCCTGACAATGCCGCACCTAAATTTAATTTTTGTGTTGTTTCGTAGGCAATAGGAACGGTCTTAGTGAATATGCCTTTACTCAAAGTGGCATTTCCAGTGATGTTTAATTTAACAGGTTTGTTTAATAACAATTCCATACTATTTTTTACCAAGTCTGACATTTGAAATTCAAGTTGTGCTGGAAGTAAAAAATCTTGATTTGCAGGAATTGTAAAAATAGTATCTAATTTTAATTGCGTAAACTTCCCATTGTTCAATAAAACTTTACAATCGATTTGTTTTAATACCAAAGAAAAAGTATTTGGATTGTAGAATTTTATATTAGCTCTAATTATATTTTTACCCATGGTTAATTTCTCCAATTGAATATTTTCTAATCCTTTGAATTGAAAAGATTGTGGTTCAGAACAAGCTGTTAATAATAGTATAACAAATAAAAGCCCGTAATTAAATTGCTTCATGGATAAATTTTATTAAAATTACAAAACAAAAAGCATTCATGGTTTATACAGATCTACATTATTTTGGTTGTTTATCCTATTACCATGTATTTGCAGCACATGAACAGATTGTATTTGACAGTACCACTGCTTTCAGTAAAATGAGTTTCAAAAACAGGATGGTCATTGCAACTGCACAAGGCCCTTTACATTTGACCATTCCAATTGTTGGAGGAAGGGATCAGAAAACCCCAATGAATGCAATTCAAATCGCATACGACAGTCCATGGAGGACACAACACTTTAAGGCGATCTCTATCAATTATAAACGAGCTCCTTATTTTGAATATTATGCAGATAGCTTAGAACAATTGTATTCCATTGAGCATGTCTACCTCAATGATTTTTTATTAGCGACACAGCATTGGACTAAGGCGCATTTAAAAGCAAAATGGTTGATTGAAATAGCAAATGAGCAAACATCTATTCAACAAGCATTAAAATGGGTGGACCCAATGAAGCCTAATAATTTTGAGACTTCAAATAATCAATTCAAATACCAACAAGTTTTTGATAATACCACTGGGTTTATACCAAATACTTGTATTTTAGATGCGCTATTTGCAATGGGAGGCAAGCAAGTGCTTACTATGATATCCTAATTTTAGGAGATCAAAAATATTTCAAATCCTTTATAAAAGACATAAAAAAATCCCCCCAATGAATTGGAGGGATTTATAAATTATACTAAAATTGAACTACTTCTTTTTTAAGTAAGCAGCGTATTTTTCATTTTGTGCATCAGTTAAGGCTACACCATTTACTGATATCTTACCATCTAATACTTGAATATTTATATTTTCTTTTGATGCTAGACCATCTTCTTGTAAAGCTTGAACCAAAGTTTTTGTATCAGCAGTAATGGTCATTGTGGTTGCAGCATCAGTCATATTTGCAGAAGAATCAGAGCTAAAAACAGCAATTTCAACTTTTTGAGATTTTGTCTCCATTGCTTTAGTTGGGTGCAATTGCGCTAAACTTGGCGCAATCACCAATGAAACAATTGACATCAATTTGATTAAGATATTCATTGAAGGACCAGATGTATCTTTAAAAGGATCTCCAACTGTGTCTCCTGTTACAGAAGCCTTATGTGGTTCTGATTTTTTATAGAACATCTCACCATTGATCTCAACACCTTTTTCAAAAGATTTTTTAGCATTATCCCAAGCACCACCTGCATTGTTTTGGAATATACCCATTAACACACCACTTACAGTAGCACCAGCTAAGAAACCACCTAAGGCTTCAGGGCCCATTGTAAATCCAATTAAAATAGGAGAGATGATTGTGATTGCACCTGGTAACATCATCTTCTTTAAAGAAGCTTCAGTAGAGATAGCCACACATTTTTCATATTCTGGTTTACCAGTACCTTCCATAATGCCTGGAATTGTGCGGAACTGACGACGAACCTCTTCTACCATGGCCATTGCAGCTTCACCCACCGCGCGAATCGCTAATGAAGAAAATATAAATGGAATCATTCCACCTACAAATAAAGCAGCTAATACATCCGCCTTATAGATATCAATATGTTGATTGTCTGGCATCGCCACACCTACGAAGGCAGCAAACAATGCCAATGAAGTTAATGCAGCAGAAGCAATTGCAAAACCTTTACCGCTTGCAGCAGTTGTGTTTCCAACCGCATCTAAAATATCTGTTTTCTCACGCACTTCAGCAGGTAGTTCACTCATCTCCGCAATACCACCAGCGTTATCTGCGATAGGACCAAATGCATCAATCGCTAATTGCATAGCCGTCGTTGCCATCATACCTGCAGCAGCAATCGCTACTCCATATAAACCTGCGCAATAAGATGCTCCAAAAATACCAGCAGCTAAAACAATAATAGGCATAAAAGTAGATTCCATACCAATTGCTAAACCACCAATAATATTGGTTGCATGTCCTGTGCTTGATTGTTTAATAATACTCATTACTGGACGCTTGCCCATTGCTGTATAATATTCAGTAATGATACTCATTAAAGTACCTACGATTAAACCAACAGCAATTGCACCTATTACACCATTTCTTGTAAAATCAATACCACGTAGTGACATGTTTTCAGGAAGAATATAACCCACTAAAAAATAACAAGCAATGGCTGTTAAAATCATAGAACCATAGTTACCCATGTTCAATGCTTTTTGAACTGTTGCTGTATTTAAACCAGCGGTCTCACTAATTCTTACAAAGAAAGTGCCGATGATGGATAATAATATACCTACACCTGCAATCATCATAGGTAATAAAATAGGAGATAGACCATCAAAGGCATCCACTAATTTTCCACCACCTACTGCAGTTACTTCTTGTCCTAATACCATCGTAGCTAAAACTGTTGCAACATAAGAACCGAATAAATCGGCACCCATACCTGCTACATCACCCACATTGTCTCCTACGTTATCTGCAATGGTTGCAGGGTTACGAGGATCATCTTCTGGAATTCCTGCTTCTACTTTACCTACTAAGTCAGCACCCACGTCTGCAGCCTTGGTATAAATACCACCACCCACACGCGCAAATAATGCAATTGATTCAGCACCTAAAGAAAACCCTGTTAATACTTCAATTGTTCTTAGCATTTCAGAAGGGTCGCCATTTACAAAAAACATTTGTTTAAGCACTAAGAACAAACCACCTAATCCCAATACTGCTAAACCAGATACGCCTAAGCCCATCACAGATCCACCAGTAAAAGATACTTTTAATGCTTGCGCTAAACTTGTTTTAGCTGCTTGAGCAGTTCTTACGTTTGCTTTAGTAGCTACTTTCATTCCAATATAACCAGCAGTGGCGCTAAATACAGCACCAATTACAAATGCGACAG
>JBILAW010000128.1:0-4712 GCA_044354025.1 Sediminibacterium sp. | reverse complement strand
TTTCTTTTCTCCTCTACACCAAAATCATCTACCAATAATAAATCAGTCAACCCATTTTCATTTAAATACTGCACCATCACAGAACCAATAAAGCCTGCAGTACCGGTAATGACTATGGTAGGTTGTTTGGTCATTTATTTTGAAGCTAATTTATTTTCAATGGCAGTATCGTAACTATTTTTCCAGCTAGCAATGGTTCCCCAGTTTTCACCATCCACAGTTATAGTACCTTCTGTTACTTTACCTAAAACAGTAAAATCAATATTTAATTTTTTAGCAGCCGCTTCAATACTTGCCAATTGCGCAGTTGAACAAGAAACCACCACTCTTGATTGTGCCTCACCCATCCAATAAGCATCTTTTCTTAAACTACTTTCATTTGAATTGACTTCAAAACCTTTATGATTAAAGAAAGCCGATTCTAATAATGTAATAATTAATCCGCCCTCACTAATATCGTGTGCACTTATAATTGCATGGTCTTTAATTAAAGAAGTCACTAATTGTTGTAAAGTAAATTCTTCTTCTAAATCAAAATGAGGTGCTGGAGAAAAAGCAACACCTTTTAATTTATTTAAATATTCAGAGGATCCAATATCATTTCTTTGTGTACCTAATAAAACAATTGTATCTCCGTTATTTTTAAAATCTAAAGTCATTCTGTTTTTCATATCCTCAATAATACCAACCATACCAATGGTAGGTGTAGGAAATACAGGACCATCTGGATTTTGATTGTAGAAACTTACATTACCACCTGTTACAGGTGTATTGAATTTTCTACAAGCAGCGCCCATACCTTCAACCGATTTTACAAACTGATAATACACTTCTGGATCATAAGGATTCCCAAAATTCAAACAGTTGGTAACTCCAATAGGCTCGCCACCAGAACAAACAATATTTCTTGCAGCTTCCGCCACAGCAATCATGGCGCCCACTTCTGGATTTGCATAAACATATTTACTATTACAATCTACTGTCATCGCTAATGCCTTACCTGTTCCTTTTGCAATGACCACTGATGCATCACTTGGCGCATTGGTAGAAGTATTCGCAGCACCCACCATGCTATCGTATTGTGTATATACCCAACGCTTAGAGGCAATATTTGGAATTTGAACTAACTGCTTCACCGATTCTTGTAAGTTAGTCGTGTCTGTAACTGAACTCATATCAAATGCATTCACTTTTGCTAAATAAGCAGGTGCTTTGTATTCACGCGTGTATTGAGGAGCGCCTCCACCTAAAACCAATTCATAAGCAGGAAGTGATGCTTCTAATACGCCATTCATATAAAAATCTAATAAGCCATCATCGGTAACTTCTCCAATATTAGAACAGGACAAATCCCATTTTTCAAACACCGCTAACACTTGCGCTTCTTTACCTTTCTCCACCACCATCAACATTCTTTCTTGGCTCTCACTTAATAATAATTCCCAAGCCTTCATGTTTTGTTGACGGGTAGGTACTTTATCTAAATCGATGCGCATGCCCACTTGACCTTTGGCACTCATCTCTGCGGTAGAACAAATAATACCTGCGGCACCCATGTCTTGCATCCCTACTACACCACCGGTTTCTATCACTTCTAAACAAGCTTCTAATAATTTTTTCTCTTGGAAAGGATCACCTACTTGCACTGCTGGTAATTCTTCTACACTATCTGCAGTAATTTCTGCTGATGCAAAACTTGCACCACCAATACCATCTTTTCCTGTTGCACTTCCTACAAAAAATACAGGATTGCCTTTGCCTAATGCAATGGCACTAACTGTTTTACCAGCCTTTACAATGCCCACACTCATTGCGTTCACTAATGGATTAGTGTGATAACACTCTTCGAAATAAATTTCACCACCCACAGTAGGCACACCAAAACAGTTTCCATAATGTCCAATACCATGTACCACTCCTGCGAGCAAACGTTGTGTTTTTTTATCTTCTAATTTTCCAAAGCGTAAACTATTCAATGAAGCAATTGGTCTTGCACCCATTGTGAAAATATCTCTTTGAATACCACCTACTCCTGTAGCCGCACCTTGAAATGGCTCCAATGCACTTGGGTGATTATGTGATTCAATTTTAAATACCACACCGTAATCATTTCCAATATCCATTAAGCCTGCATTTTCTTCACCAGCTGCCACTAACATTCTTCCTCCATCACGCGGTAAAGTTTTTAACCACTTGATTGAATTCTTATAACTACAATGCTCAGACCACATTCCACTAAAAGCACATAGCTCAGTGAAATTAGGCGTGCGTCCTAGTTTCGTTTTTATACTTTCAAATTCTGCTTCTGTAAGTCTTAATTGTTGGGCTGTTTTAACAGTAATTTCCATGATATTGGCTTATGCTTAAATAGATTTGGCGAAGGTACAAAACGAGGGACTTAACCCATCATGGATTTACCAACATTCAAAGGCTTTGTTGTTAGTAGTTATAAAATGAATGATAATGATTATCAATAGTTTGTAGCAGGATAACATATATACAATATTTTAATATTTGTATTTTATGCACATTTTACAATTTTTTCATGGTTGTTTACCAAAAATTAGAACAAAAGAGGATATCTTTGGTCTAATTATTTATATTTTAAATTAATAATATATGTCATTAAGAACCGATGCGGTCAACCATGTAAGTCATTTTAAGCCTGATTCACCAGATATTAAGAGTGCTAAAATTACTGGCGTTTTTGGAGAAAGTGTATTCACTACTAAAACAGCTAGAGAATACCTAAGTGACGAAGCTTACAAAAGCTTAATCACAAGTATCAAGGGTGGTAAGAAAATTGATCGCACTGTAGCTGGTCAAATTGCATCAGGTATGCGCGCTTGGGCAGAGACCAAAGGCGTTACCCACTTTACACACTGGTTCCAACCATTAACAGGTGCGACTGCCGAAAAGCATGACTCTTTCTTTACATTAAAAGGAGATGGCACTGCGATTGAAGAATTTGATGGCGCTACTTTAATACAACAAGAACCAGATGCCTCTTCATTCCCAAATGGTGGATTGAGAGCGACATTTGAAGCAAGAGGTTACACTGCATGGGATCCATCGTCTCCCCCATTCATCATTGAAATTGGCAACGGAAAAACTTTATGTATTCCTACCATCTTCATTGCATACACTGGAGAATCTTTAGACTACAAAGCACCATTGATGAAAGCAGTGGATGCGGTGAATAAAGCTTCTGTGACTGTTTGTAATTATTTTGACAAGAACATCAATAAAGTAATTCCAACATTAGGTTGGGAACAAGAATATTTTGTGATTGACGAGGCCTTGGTGAATGCAAGACCAGATTTATTACAATGTGGTAGAACCGTATTTGGATTTACACCTGCAAAAGGACAACAATTAGAAGACCATTACTTTGGATCTATTCCAGAAAGAGTGTACGCGTTCATGCGTGATTTTGAAAATGAATCTTACAAGTTGGGCATTCCTTTAAGAACAAGACATAATGAAGTAGCACCCGCTCAGTTTGAGTGTGCACCTATTTTTGAAGAAGTGAATATTGCAGTAGATCATAATATCCTATTGATGGATGTAATGACACGTATTGCAAAAAGACATCGTTTAGTGGTTTTATTACACGAAAAACCATTTGCTGGAATCAATGGTAGTGGTAAGCACAATAACTGGAGTTTAGCAACAGATACTGGCATTAATTTATTGGCTCCAGGTAAAACACCTAAGACCAATTTAATGTTCTTAACTTTCTTTGTGAACACAATCAAAGCAGTACATGATTATGCAGATATCTTAAGAGCCTCTATCGCTTCTGCATCTAACGATTTCCGTTTAGGCGCAAACGAAGCACCTCCAGCAATTATTTCTGTTTTCATTGGAGAGTATTTAACGAAGGTATTGAACGATGTAGAAACGCGTGTAGGTAATAAGTTTGACGAGCAAGACGAAGCCATCTTAAAATTAGATTTACACAGAAGTATTCCTGAATTAATGATTGACAACACCGACAGAAACAGAACTTCACCATTTGCATTTACTGGTAATAAGTTTGAATTCCGTGCAGTAGGTTCTACTGCAAACTGCGGACATCCAATGACTGTGTTGAATACCATTATTGCAGATACCTTAACAAAATTTGCTGCCGAAGTAGATGCATTAATTGCAAAAGGTGAGAAGAAAGAAATTGCAATCATGCAAGTGATTCAAAAGTACATTGTATCAAGTAAGAAAATTTTATTTGAAGGCGATGGTTACAGCGAAGCTTGGCATAAAGAAGCAGAAAAAAGAGGCTTGTCTAATTTTAAGACAACACCTGTAGCATTAGATGCGATGGTGTCTGATAAAGCTAAAAAAATATTTAGTGAGAATGGGATTTATACGCATGGTGAATTAGAAGCAAGACATGAAATTGAATTAGAGAAGTACATTAAGAAAGTACAGATTGAAGCGCGTTTAATGGGTGATTTAGCAACCAACCATATTATCCCTGCTGCTATTAAATACCAAAATGTATTATTACAAAACGTAAACTTATTGCGTGAAGCTGCTTTGCCTGAAAAATTATACAAAGGACAAATGACTTTGTTAAAAGAAGTAAGCACGCATATTCAAGAAGTTTATGACAATGTGCATGAAATGGTAGAAGCAAGAAAAGTGGCAAATAATATTGAGGACACAAGAGCAAAAGCCATTGCTTATGAAGCCAAAGTAAAAGCGCAATA
>JBILAW010000030.1:0-15841 GCA_044354025.1 Sediminibacterium sp. | reverse complement strand
AGCGAAATACGCTCTTCTAAAAATCCAAAAGCAGTATTGATTAATTCGGTGATATCATTTGCATTCAATGCTTTATCACTTGCAAAAACCAAGGCTTCGATATGCGGAATGATTTGACTTATTTCCATAATGCTTTTGCTTATCCGTTTAATGCAGCTGCACCACTTACGATCTCTGTTAATTCAGTCGTAATGGCCGCTTGTCTTGCACGGTTATAAGATATTTTCAATGATTTCAACAATTCGTTGGCGTTTTCACTTGCTTTATCCATCGCCGTCATTCTAGCGCCATGCTCACTTGCATTGGCATCCAAAACAGCTTTGAATAATTGGGTGTTCAATATTTTAGGCATCAATTCTGCCACTAAAGCTTCCTTTTGTGGTTCAAAAATGAAATCTGTTTTTTTAGCATTTGCTTTCTTTTCCATTTTTGGAATAGGTAAGAAAGGTTCTGATTTAAATTCTTGTGTTGCTGCGTTTTTAAATTCGCTATACACAATCTCAATGGCGTCAAACTCTTTATTTTCAAAGGCTTTCATCGCAGCTTTCGCAGCAGCTTGAACGGTTTCGAATTTCAAGTTCAAAAAGATATCTTTAAAATCGGCATTCGTATTAAATCCTAATTTACTTAAACTCTCGTATCCTTTTTTACCAATGTTCCAGATGGTTATATTTTGTGTTGGATATTTTTCTGCGATGGTTGCGCGGGTCATTTTTACCAAGTTGGCATTGTATCCACCACAAAGTCCACGATCAGAAGTTACGACAATAAATAACACATTGTTCACGGTACGTTGATCTGCTAGGGCCAAATTCATATCTCCCTCTAAGCTACTAATGATATTGCTTAGCATATCTTGTAACTTGCGAGCGTAAGGTCTCATTTGGGTAATGGCATCTTGTGCACGACGTAATTTGGCAGCACTCACCATTTTCATTGCTTTGGTGATTTGCTGTGTACTTTGGGTACTTTTAATCCTACTTCTAACTTCCTTTAATTGTCCAGCCATAGTGCTTGTTTATTAGGCGAGCAAAGGTATCATTTTTTAGCCAATTTCCCCCTCAAACCGCCTATAACTTAATTTTTTGATCCAACCTGCCTTAAAATCATCAATTCCACCCCAATTACTTATCTTTGAAGCCCCTTGATTAACAAGGACAAACACCCAATTTTAGCGAGAATATGTTGCAAATTATCAATAAACTATTTGGCGGATCTAAAAGTGAGAAAGACGTCAAGAAAATACAGTATTTGGTTCCAGTGATAAATGGCCATTTTGAGGCGTATAAAACCCTTAGTCATGACCAATTGAGGAACAAAACGGAGGAGTTTAAATTCCGTATTAAAACACATCTTGAGTCCGTTGACCAAGTGATTGCAGAGGCTCAAAATAATGCCGAGGCTTTAGATATTGCCGATTTATTAGGCAAAGACGCCATTTACCAAGAGATTGACAAATTAAAAAAAGACCGTGACCAAGCTTTAGAGCAAGTCTTGTGGACGATTTTACCCGAAGCATTTGCAGTGGTGAAAGAAGCAGCTCGACGTTTTACAGAAAATGAATCTTTAACTGCAACCGCAACCGATATGGATCGCGACTTGTCTGTTAAAAAAGAATATGTGACCATCCAAGGGGATCAATCCGTTTTCCAATCTACATGGAAAGCTGCAGGCACACCAGTGAGATGGAATATGGTGCATTATGATGTGCAGCTAATTGGTGGTATCGTTTTACACCAAGGTAAAATTGCAGAGATGTCTACTGGAGAAGGAAAGACATTGGTGTCTACGCTGCCAGCTTATTTAAATGCTTTGGCAGAGGAAGGGGTGCATATTGTAACTGTGAACGATTACTTAGCGAAAAGAGATAGTGAGTGGAATGGAACCATCTTTGAGTGGTTGGGCATTACGGTAGATTGTATTGATAAGCATCAACCTAATTCTGAGGACAGAAGAAACGCCTACAGAGCAGGGATTACTTATGGTACCAATAACGAATTTGGATTTGATTATTTAAGAGATAATATGGTGCATACGCCAAACGAAATGGTGCAACGTAAGCATCATTATGCGATGGTGGATGAGGTGGATAGTGTATTGATTGATGATGCGCGTACGCCTTTGATTATTTCTGGTCCAATTGGACATCAAACTGGGGAACAACAATACTTCCAATTAAAACCAAGGATTGAACAGTTGGTGGATGTACAGAAGAAAGTGGCGAATCAATTTTTAATTGAGGCAAAAAAGAAAATCAGCGAAGGCAATGACGATCCTAAGGATGGCGGATTGGCCCTATACCGTGCTTTCAGGGCTTTGCCTAAAAATGGTGCTCTGATTAAATACTTGAGTGAGCCTGGTATTCGTGTTAAATTACAAAAGGCCGAGAATTATTATTTAGCCGATCAGCAAAGAGAAATGCCCATTGTAGATGAGGCTTTGTATTTCCATATCGAAGAAAAAAATAATTCAGTTGAATTAACAGATAAAGGTTTAGGATTAATCACTGGCGCCGGAGAAGATTCAAATTTCTTTTTATTACCAGATATCAGTGTTGCATTGAATGCAATTGATATTGATGTAAATATTCCTGCCCAGCAGAAGATGCAACAAAAAGAAGCCATCATTTCTGATTACAGTATTAAAGCAGATCGAATTCATACAGTGAATCAATTATTGAAGTCCTATACTTTATTTGATAAGGATATTGAGTATGTGGTGATGGATGGTCAAGTGAAGATTGTAGATGAGCAAACTGGTCGTATCATGGAAGGTCGTCGTTATTCAGATGGCTTGCACCAAGCGATTGAGGCCAAAGAAAATGTGAAGATTGAAGCAGCAACACAAACTTATGCAACCATCACATTGCAAAACTTTTTTAGAATGTACCACAAATTAGGTGGTATGACAGGAACTGCAGAAACGGAAGCATCTGAATTCTGGAGTATCTATAAATTAGATGTGGTCTCTATTCCTACCAATATTCCTGCAGTGCGTATAGATGAGCAAGATTTAGTTTTCAAAACCAAGCGTGAAAAATTTGGTGCGGTGATTGAATCTATCGAAGCATTGCGCGCAGACGGCAGACCGGTACTAGTGGGTACCACATCAGTGGAAGTGAGTGAGCTATTAAGTAGAATGTTGCGTCAAAAAAATATTCCACACAATGTGTTGAACGCAAAACAACATGCAAGAGAGGCGCAAGTGGTTGCCGAAGCAGGTTTGACTGGCGCTGTGACCATTGCCACCAATATGGCGGGTCGTGGAACGGATATTAAATTAAGCCCCGAAGTAAAAGCAGTAGGCGGTTTGGCGATATTGGGTACAGAGCGTCATGACTCTCGTCGTGTAGACAGACAGTTAAGAGGTCGTGCTGGAAGACAAGGTGATCCGGGTTCTTCTCAGTTCTTTGTTTCTTTAGAAGACGATTTAATGCGCATGTTTGGAAGTGAGCGTATTGCTAAAGTCATGGACTTTGCAGGTTACAAAGAAGGTGAAGTGATTCAACATAGCATGATCACCAAGTCAATTGAACGTGCACAGAAAAAAGTGGAAGAAAATAATTTTGGTGTAAGAAAGCGTTTGTTGGAATATGATGATGTGATGAACAAACAAAGAACGGTGATTTATAAAAAAAGAAACCATGCTTTGTTTGGAGAACGTTTGGCATTAGACTTGGACAACGCGTTTTATCAAGTGATTGAAAATTTAAGTTTCACGCATAAAACAACCAATGACTTTGATGCCTTGAAATTGGCCTTGATTGTGCAAGTTGGACTAGATACCAAAATCACTAAGGAGGCATTTACTGCTCAAAAAGAAAATGACTTAGCTGAATCATTATACCAAGAAGCGATTGCACATTATGAGTATAAGAAAAAAGATATGATGCAAAATAGCATTCCTGTCTTTAAGAATATCAGAACCCAGGAAGGAAAGCATATTGAAAACGTGATTGTGCCAGTAAGTGATGGCAAAACAGTGTTCAATGTACTTGTGAATCTTGATAAAAATTTAGATACCAAGGGCGCTGCCTTAGCGACTGAATGTGAGAAGTCCATTTCACTCAGCTTGATTGATGATGCATGGAAAGAGCATTTACGCGCGATGGATGATTTAAAACAATCTGTTCAAAATGCGACTTACGAACAAAAAGATCCATTGGTGATTTATAAAATGGAGGCATTTGAATTGTTCAGAAAAATGGACATCGAGATCAACTATAAAATGGTTCAATTTTTATGTCATGCACATATTCCTATGGAAGCAAATGAGGTAAAAGAAGGACGTCAACAAAAAACTGATCTAAGTAAGTTGAGTGCCAATAGAACAGAAAATGGTACGCCAACAGAGAACGAATACCATGATCCATCTACCCCTAAACAAGCGCCTGTTACAGTGGGTCCAAAAATTGGACGCAATGATCCTTGTCCTTGTGGTAGTGGAAAAAAATACAAAGCTTGTCACGGTAAGGACATGGCTTAAAAATTAATTTATGTTGCCAGTCAATCAATACATCGATCACACAATACTAAAACCAACCTGTTTGGTAGCAGATATTCATAAACTTTGTGATGAAGCAAAAATGTATGCCTTTGCTGCAGTATGTGTGCCTCCTAATTTTGTAAAATTAGCAAAAACATTAACGGCAGGAACGGATGTGAAAGTGGCTACAGTCATTGGTTTCCCGTTTGGTTATAGTGCCACAGAGGCTAAGATTGCAGAAATTATTTTAGCCATGGTGGATGGTGCGGACGAGTTGGATGTGGTGGCGAATATTTCGGCGATTAAAAACGGAGATTGGATGGCCATTGCCGACGAGATTAACCATATCATGCCGGTGATTCGTTCTAAGGGTAAGATTGTAAAAATCATTATTGAATCGGGTGTCTTAACAGACGACGAGATAATGAAATGTTGTGATATTTATGGCATAGCAGGGATAGATTATCTAAAGACATCCACAGGCTATGCAGAAAAAGGGGCAAGTGTAGAAGCTGTAAAATTGTTTAGAAAATACTTACCTGAACATATACAAATTAAAGCCTCAGGAGGTATTAGAGATTACGCCACTACAAAATCAATGATTGATGCAGGCGCCACAAGAATAGGATGTAGTGCAGGAGTTGCGATTGTTACAGGCGCACAAATTGACCAAACAAAAAGTAATTACTAAGCTATGTTACTCGATAAAATTAAAACCTTAGCAGCGCAGCATCAAGCAGACAACATTGCAATAAGAAGACATTTGCATGCGCATCCAGAATTGAGTTACCAAGAATTTGAAACAAGTAAATATGTTCAAGCACAATTAACTGCCATTGGTATCCCTTTTACAGTGATTGCTACAACAGGTATTTTAGGCATCATTGAAGGAAAAAATCCAACAAAGCGTGTGATTGCACTACGTGCGGATATGGATGCATTGCCGATTATAGAAGAAAATCAAATTGATTATAAGTCCAAGCATGATGGTGTGATGCACGCCTGCGGACATGATGTGCATACGACGATTTTATTAGGTGCGGCAAAAATTTTATGGAGCCTGCGTGAAGAATTTGAAGGCACTATAAAATTATTATTCCAACCAGGTGAAGAAAAAAATCCAGGTGGTGCCACATATATGATTCGCGATGGCGCTTTAGAAAATCCAAAGCCTCATGGGATTGTAGGTTTACATGTGCATCCAGGATTGAATGAAGGAAAACTAAGTTTTAGAAAAGGACGCGTGATGGCCAGTGCGGATGAATTGTATATTAGCATTAAAGGTCCGGGTGGGCATGCTGCTACACCACATCAAACAGTAGATACTATTTTAGTGGCTGCGCAATTGATTCAAAGTTTACAAACTATTATTGCGCGCAACAGAAATCCTCAAAATCCTTCTGTATTGTCTATTTGTTCTATTCATGGAGGAAACACCACCAATGTGATTCCAAGTGAAGTAAAGTTAATGGGCACGTTTAGAGCCATGGATGAAGTATGGCGTTTTCAAGCACATGATTTAATGCTACAACAAGCAAAAGGCATCGCTTTAGCAACCGGCGCTGAGATTGATTTTAAGGTAGATGTAGGCTATCCTACTGTTGACAATGAGCCAATGATCACCGAAGCAGCGTGGAGATTGGCCGATGCGTATATGGGGAAGGACAATGTAGAAGAAACAGAAAAAAGAATGGGTGCCGAAGATTTTGGTTACTATTCACAAGTCATTCCAGGATGCTTTTTCCGTTTAGGTGTAAGAAATGAATCAGCTGGTATTGTGCATAATGTACATACACCACATTTTAATATAGACGAAGCGGCCATCCAACAAGGTGTTGGTATGATGGCTTGGCTGGGGGTTCAGTTATAAACTATTTCATTTTTAAAATTTATTCATGTCAGATACAACTAATAGCAGCAATAAAGAAAAATTAAGAAGAGAGCAAGCCTTAGAATACCATGCAGCTGGAAGACCAGGTAAGATTGAAGTGATTCCAACAAAAGAGGCAAAAACTCAAAAAGATTTATCCCTTGCATATAGTCCTGGTGTTGCTATTCCATGTACAGAGATTAAAAATAATCCTGCAGATGTATTCAAGTATACCGCTAAAGGAAATTTAGTAGGGGTGATTACCAATGGCACTGCTGTATTAGGTTTAGGCAATATCGGTCCCTTGGCAAGTAAGCCTGTCATGGAAGGTAAGGCGGTATTGTTTAAAATATTTGCAGACATTGATGTATTTGATATCGAGATCAACGAAACAGATCCAGACAAATTTGTAGAAATTGTAAAAGCATTAGAACCCACTTTTGGGGGAATCAATTTGGAAGACATTAAAGCCCCAGAATGTTTTTATATTGAACAGCGATTGAGAGAAGAGATGAATATTCCTGTGATGCACGATGACCAACATGGCACTGCAATCATTAGTAGTGCTGCCTTGTTGAATGCATTAACATTACAAAAGAAAAAAATTGACAAAGCAAAATTTGTTGTCAACGGTGCAGGTGCAGCAGCCATGGCTTGTATTAAATTATATGTAGCATTGGGTGCGCGTTACGAAAACTTTACACTTTTTGATAAGGATGGTGTGTTACATCAGGGCAGAACAGATTTAGGGGCAGATAGAAAACCATTTGCCATCAAGTCCGATAAAATGACCTTGCCTGAAGCAATGAAAACAGCCGATGTATTTTTAGGATTGAGCGTGGGCAATGTGGTGACAAAGGAAATGATTGCTTCCATGCCAAAAAATCCCATCGTATTTGCACTAGCCAATCCGGATCCAGAAATTGGATATGAAGAAGCGACATCTGTGCGTAAGGATATCATTATGGCTACAGGCAGATCAGATTATCCAAACCAAGTCAACAATGTACTTGGCTTTCCATATATTTTTAGAGGTGCATTAGACGTGCGCGCATCTGCCATCAATGAAGCAATGAAATTGGCTGCAGTAAAAGCATTGGCAGAATTAGCAAAAACGGCTGTGCCTGATGTTGTGAATATGGCATACAATCAAAGTAATTTAGCTTTTGGATCAGAATACATCATACCAAAGCCATTGGATCCAAGGTTATTGAGTACGCTGGCTCCGGCTGTAGCTAAAGCTGCTGTTGAATCTGGTGTAGCACAACAGCAAATTAGCAATTGGGCAGAATATGAGTTAAGCTTAAATAAACGCTTAGGATTAGACAATCAAATGTTGCGTTTAATTAGTAATAAAGCGCGACGTGATCCAAAGCGTTTGGTATTTGCAGATGCAGAAAATATTAAAGTGTTAAAAGCAGCGAGTATCATTTATGATGATGGCATTGCTTATCCAATCTTATTGGGTAATGAAGCTAGAATTAAAAATATTGCCGCTGAAAATAATATTGACATTGACGATTTGCCAATCATTGATGTAAGAAGCGATGAAATGGAAGCGAAGCGTGAGTTCTTTGGTTCATTGTTATTCCAAAAAAGACAACGCAAGGGCATCAATAAATATGAGAGCCAAAAATTAATGCGCACACAAAATTATTTTGGTGCGATGATGGTAGAAACGGGCGAGGCAGACTCTATGTTGTCTGGGTTGACACGTAATTATGCAGATGGTATTAAGCCAGCCTTGCAAATTATTGGAGTGGATGAAGGGGTGAAAAAGATTGCTGGAATGTATATCCTTTTAACAAAGAAAGGCCCATTGTTCTTAGCAGATACCACCGTGAACATTAGTCCAACTGCCGAAGAGTTGGCGGATATTACTTTACTAGTAGCCAAAGAAGTAAGAAATTTCAATATGGAGCCTCGTGTTGCAATGTTAAGTTATTCCAACTTTGGAAGCAGTGATACACCAGAAGCAAGATTGGTAGCAGAAGCTTCAAAAATTGTAAAGCAAAAAAATCCTTCTTTAATTGTAGATGGAGAAATGCAGGGCATGCTTGCATTTAATAAAGAAATATTGAAAGAAAATTATCCATTTAGCGATCTTGCAGATGCAGACGTGAACGTTTTAATTTTTCCAAATTTATCAGCAGGTAATATCGCGTATCATTTATTGAAAGAGATTGGCGGGATTGATGTCATTGGTCCTGTGTTATTAGGTTTGAAAAAGCCAGTCAATGTATTGCAATTAGGTTCAAGTGTGCGCAATATCATTAATATGGCCACTGTGGCAGTGGTGGATGCGCAATTAAAAACGAGAATAGATACGGCTACAGAAGTGGAAAGAACAAGCTGGTGGAAGAAATTGAAGAAGAAAAAGAAATAGTTAAAATAAACTCATGAATTTTTTTACCCTGTTTGGTAAGTACTTAATGATGCTCAAGGGCATGTTTACTGTAACCGAAAACAAACAAATGTTTTGGAAGGAGTATATCAGGCAATGTGTGGATATTGGTATAGGGTCTTTACCCATTGTAGTCATTATTTCTTTTTTCTTAGGTGCGGTAACCACCGTTCAAACAGCTTCTCAATTGGTAAGTCCATTGGTGCCATTGTCTACAATTGGTATCATTGTTAGAGATAGTATTTTATTGGAATTTGCACCCACTTTTTTATGTATTGTTTTAGCAGGCGTGGTAGGTAGTAAAATTGCGAGTGAATTAGGCAATATGCGCGTTAGTGAGCAAATAGACGCATTGGAAATCATGGGTATTAATACTAAAAATTATTTGATCCTTCCAAAAATATTGGGTGCCATTACGACTGTTCCATTATTGGTGGGGATCTCTGCAGTCACTGGTATCTGGGGTGGATATATTGTTGGAAGCTGGTCCAATGTGGTGCCTTCCGAAGTTTTTATCACAGGTATTCGAAAAGATTTTGTGGTGCATTATATCAATATTAGTTTTTACAAATCGTTTATTTTCGCAATTATTATTAGCACTGTTCCTTCCTTTTATGGCTACTATGTAAAAGGTGGCGCATTAGAAATTGGTAAGACTGGAACAAAGTCTGTAGTGGTTAGTTGTATCCTTATATTAATTGCAGATTATATCATTGCAGCCATCGCATTATAGTAGTAACTTTAGTACAAATACAATTGCATGAAAATTGTGAATTGAAATAAATTTAACTAAATACAACCAATATGGTCCAAATTAAACAATTGATTTTAACCTTCTTCATACTTGGTTTAAATCTTGCAGTGCTAGCACAGTCCGGCACCATCATTACAAATATTCAATTAGTAGACGGAACAGGTAAACCTGCTATCAACGCATCAGTAAGAATTGTTGGAAATAAGATTGTGGCCATTGGTAATTTGAAGCCCAATAAAATGGATCAAATGATTGACGGCAAGGGGAAAATTTTAGCACCAGGATTTATCGATTCGCATAGCCATCATTTTGGAGACCTCAATAAAAACAGAGCAGGCTTATCTACCTCAAGTCAGGGTATTACAACGATTGTGATTGGACAGGATGGAAACGGTTATCCAATGGATAGCCTAACTAAGTGGATGCAAGCAAATCCAGTGGTGTCCAATGTGGCAACTTATACAGGACAATCAAGCTTGCGCGAAATCGCAATGGGTGAAAATGATTTGTACAGAATGGCAACAGATGCTGAAATCAATCAAATGAAATCGGCTTTAGCTACAGAATTAGAAAAAGGATCTTTTGGCTTATCTACTGGATTGGAATATGAATCATCTTTTTATTCTAGTAAGCAAGAAGTACTTGATTTAGCAAAAGTAACCGCCGAGCATAATGGATTATACACAAGTCATTTAAGAAGTGAGGACTTACATATGGACGAAGCGATCGAAGAAATTATAGAAATTGGCAGACAAACAAAAATGCCTGTTCAAGTATCGCATATTAAAATTGCCAACAAATTAAATTGGGGCACTGCAAATTTGATTTTAAAGAAGTTAGACGAGGCAAGAAAAGAGGGTATCAATATTAGCGCAGATATCTATCCTTATACTTTTTGGAATTCTACTTTAAGGGTTTTATTTCCTGGCAAAGACTTTGATAATTTAGCCAGTGCAGAAATGGCTACAAAGCAATTGTTTGACCCAAGTGCATCTTACCTAATGCAGTATGCGCCTATTCCAAGCTATAAAGGTAAATCAGTTACTGAAATTGGTTTGGAAAGAAATGAAAGCCCTGCACAAGCCTTAATGAGTTTGATTAAAATTGCAGAAGACTTTAGCAAAGCAAATCCAAATTATACAGGTGGTATCGAAGCCATTGCAGGAAAAGCAATGAGTGAGGAAGATGTGAAAGTATTTATGGCATGGCCCGAAGCCATCATCTGTTCCGATGGCAATGCAGGTGGGCATCCAAGAGGGTATGGCGCTTTCACAAGGGTGTTGGGAAAATATGTGAGAGAAGATAAAATCATGCCACTCGAAACAGCGATTTATAAAATGACTGGACAGTCTGCAGATTTTTTTGGATTCAAGAATAGAGGTCGTATTGCGGTTGGAAATTTTGCAGATTTGGTTTTGCTAGATCCAGCAACAGTGATAGATCAAGCAGATATTAAAAACAGTAAAGCATTATCTACTGGCATAGACATGGTTTGGGTGAATGGAACACTAGTTTATCAAGCACAACAATCAACAGGAAAACAACCGGGGGTGTTGATTAAAAGAAAATAAGTAAAAAAAGGCACTTCAATAAAGTAGAAATTTAGAAGCAAAAAATTACGGAATGAAAAATGCAATTGTATTAACAGATGGCTTGTTAATGACTTCGGACGCAAAGACAGCGCATGGTTTAATTAGAGGAACTGAACGCTTTCGTATCATTGGACTCGTGGATGGCGAAGCGAATGCAGGCAAAGACGCAGGGGAATTATTAGATGGTAAGCATAGAGGCATCCCAGTTTTTGCCACCATGGAAGCTGCTATCGAAAAATTAGAAAAGGTAGATTATTTAATCATTGGCGTAGCGACTGTAGGCGGGATATTGCCTAAAAATATGTTGGCCTTAATTTATGATGCAGTCAAAAAAGGTATTTCTGTTGTGAACGGATTGCATGAATACTTAAATGATAAAGTCGATTTAGTTGCTATAGCTGCAAGTACTGGCGCAGCATTAATAGATGTTAGAAAACCAAAATCAAGAGCAGACTTACATTTTTGGGACGGTGCAATTTTTAATGTGACTGCACCAATTGTTGCTGTAATTGGAATGGACTGCGCTATGGGAAAAAGAACCACAGCGCGCATGTTAAAACAAGCATGCATATCAGAAGGTATGAAAGCCGAAATGATTTATACAGGACAAACGGGCTGGTTACAAGGGGGCAAATATGGTTTTATTTTTGATTCTACTTTAAATGATTTTGTTTCTGGAGAATTAGAACATGCTATTGTAAGTTGTTGGAAAGAGACCAGTCCAGATATTTTATTTTTAGAAGGTCAATCGGCTTTAAGAAATCCAAGCGGTCCATGTGGTTTAGAATTATTGATTTCTGGGAATGCAAAACATGTAGTTTTAATTTTTGCACCTAAACGAAAATATTTTGACAACGAGGCGCATTGGGGAGCGATACCTACTGTCGCATCTGAAATTGAGCTTATTGAAAAAATTGGATCAAAAGTCATCGCTGTTGCAATCAATACCGAAAACTGCACAGACGAAGAAGCCTTTGCATATCAAAAAGAATATACTGCAAGCCTAGGCATGCCCGTATTGTTGCCTATACAAGAAGGTGTGGCGCCAATCATCCCAATACTAAAAGCCTTAACAAACTAGTCTTATGAAAATAGTAGCAGTAAGGGCGTACTTAAAAAAAATGGCATTAAAAAAGCCGTATACCATCGCCTACAATACTTTCTCGGATGTGTCTTTGGCATTTTTAGAAATAGAATTGGCCAATGGCATGATCGGATATGGATCTGGGAGTCCTGCAGAAGAAGTTGTAGGAGAAACAACCCAACAGACTGTTACTAATTTGAACACTTCATTTGTAGCAAACTTAGTTGGCAGAGATATTCGTCATTTTCAACAAATGATCGTTGAATCCAATTTGCAATTTCCACATTTGCCAGGCACATTGGCTGCTATTGATATTGCTTTACATGATGCATTTGGAAAATACCTAGGCGTATCTGTTGCCTCTTTTTATGGACAAAAAATGAACGTATTGCCTACTTCCATGACTATCGGCATCAAAGGAGTGGATGAAACTGTGGAGGAAGCTAAGGAATATGCTGCCATGGGTTTTAAAGTGTTTAAGGTAAAAACAGGCATGGATGTGCATGAAGACATTGAACGCATTGCTGCATTGTATGCTTCATTTGGCAAAGAGTACACGATACGTGTGGATGCCAATCAAGGTTATGATTTAGACCAATTGAAATTATTCTTAAAAGCAACAGCTACGTATCCTTTGGAATTAATTGAGCAACCTTTGCCAGTTGGTCAAGAGCAAAGTTTATTAGACTTATCCGCCGATCAAAGAAAACGTTTAACGGCAGACGAGGCATTAAAGGATCCACAAGCCGCTTTATATTTTTCTGCTGGGATTCAACCATTTGGTATCTATAATATTAAACTCATGAAATGCGGTGGCTTACTTGGTGCAAAGGACATTGCAACCATAGCGCAGCATGCAGGCATTGATTTATTTTGGGGTTGCAATGATGAAAGTATCATTAGCATCACTGCTGCATTGCATATGGCATATGCTTGTCCCAATACTAAATACATCGACTTGGATGGCAGCTTTGACCTAATGGAAGATTTAGTAACAGGAGGCTTTGAAGTGAAAGATGGATGTTTAGTCATTCACAATGCGCCAGGATTTGGTTTTACAAAAATTTAAAATAGTATCGTGCAGGTAAATCATTCAAACAATCAATTACAACCTAAATTAGGACTAAGAGCTGCCAGTTTTTTAGTGATTAGTGTAATCATAGGATCTGGGGTATTTAAAAAAATTGCTCCAATGGCGCAAGAGTTGGGCACGCCTTGGTTGATTTTGTTATGTTGGCTGATTGCAGGTATCGTGAGTCTTGCTGGCGCATTGTGTACAGCTGAACTTGTAAGTATGTATCCCAATTCTGGCGGGGAGTACAATTATTTTCAAAAAATTTATGGCCGATTTTTTTCATTTTTATATGGATGGGCCAGTTTCGCAGTCATCAAGACTGCGGCCATTAGTGCCTTGGCTTATATTTTTGCACAGTCATTAAATAGTTTATTTCCATTGCCTGTATTGGATTCGGATATTTCTTTTTTAGGACTGCATTTGTTTGAAAATTTATCCATTAAACTTTTAGCAGCACTATTGATAGTGCTTTTAACTATTTTGAATTATAGAGGTGTTCAATTTGCCGAAAAATTAAGTAGTGTATTGACCTATGCTATGTTGGGAGCCATCGCCTTTTTTTTAGTGGTTGGATTCGGCGCTGAGCAAGGCAGTATGGAAAACCTGAGGACTGCAGCGAAAGGTGCTACCACAGATTTGAATGGTTGGACGCTCATGAAAGCCTTGTTTTTAGCAAGCTTAGGTGCATTTTGGGGCTATGATGGATGGAATAATATTGCATTCATTGGTGAGGAAATTAAAAATCCTAAACGTAATCTTCCCCTAGCCTTAGGATTGGGAACCCTAGGTGTGATGGCGGTATACGTCATGATTAATTTTGTTTTTTTATATGTGATGCCAATTGATTTTTTCATAGCATTAAATGCAACGCCAAATAAAATAGCAGCAGTAGAAGTGGCTGGGCAACTAAGTGGAACAATTGGAATGGCAATGGTCGCATGTTTGATTTTAGTGACTACTATGAATTCAACCAATAGTAGTATTTTAATGTCTGCACGTATGTTGTATGCGATGGCTAGAGATAAGACATTTTTTAAACAAGCGGAATCGGTGCATCCAACTTACAATACACCAGACAAGGCATTGTTTATTCAAGCTGCTTGGGCAGTGCTCTTGGTTTTCTCTGGAAGCTTTGATCAATTAACAGACATGCTCGTTTTTGCTGCTTTTCTTTTTTATGCTGCAACAGCAGTAGGGCTCCTTTATTTAAGAATCAAACTGCCGCAGGCGGAAAGAACTTATAAGGTCATTGGTTATCCAGTAGTACCAATTTTGTTTTTATTATTTTGTATCACCATTTGTATCATGACATTAATCAACCAGCCTTATGAAGCATTGATGGGTCTGGTGCTGATAGCTTCTGGTTTGCCAGTTTATTTATGGCTAGGAAGGGCGAAATAATTATTAACGATATTGTCCTTTTCATTTGCAAGATAATTAAGATAGGATTCTGCAATAGGGGACAATTTTTTTTCTTTCAACCAAATTAGTCGCCAAGTGGTTTGAATAGGTAGTCCTTTCATTGGAATAATTTTAAGTAATCCGTTTTCAATTTCATTTCTGATTCCAATGATTGGCATAATCGAGTAACCAAGACCAGCAATGACTGCTTGTTTTACTGCTTCATTTGAAGTAAGCTCAATCTTCTTTTTAATTTTGATTTTATTTTTTGAAATAAAATTTTCCATGACAAGTCTTGTTCGAGAACCGGCTTCCCTAAAAATAAAAGGGGTATCAGTCAGGGTTTTGTCTCCTTTTAAGGGGGTAATTGCATCGTTATTACCAACTAGGAAAAGTTCGTTTTTAATAAAATCGAATTTTTCAAATTTAATATTGTCTGGATCATGGGATATCAATGCAAAATCTATTTCGTATTGTAGTAAACTACTAACTACTTTGCTATAATTTGTTACATCCATCGTTAAATCAATTCCACTATTTTGTTTTAAGTAATCTGCTAAAAAATAAGGCATGATATATTTGCCAGTTGATACAATTGCAATTTTAAGATGCCCTGCTAGCTTGTTTTTATAATTCTGTGATTTATAATTGATATTGTCAATTTCGCTAATGATACTTTCTGCCGCTATGGCAATTTCTTTACCTAGTCCAGTTACTTGGATTTTTTTATTGATGATTTCAATCAATGGGTAGTCAAATTGATCCTGAAAATTCTTTAATTGAATCGATATCGCAGGCTGCGTTAAATTTAATTTTTCAGCTGTCTTTGTGATGCTTAAAGTTTCAGTCACTTTTAAGTAAATCCTAAGTTGATGCAGCGTATAATTCATAAAAGTAATTTATACTAAATATAATAAAGATATATAAATATTTATATTAAAATTAAGTGAATTTTGTTTTACAAGAAAAAAATTACGGTTAAATTTTCAAGGCATTCATGATTACAACTAATATATCAGATGCGGTGAATGCCCTGAATCAAGGTGACCTGGTTGCTATCCCTACCGAAACGGTCTATGGCTTAGCTGGAAGTGCTTTTAATGAGCATGCAATTGATAAAATATTTCAATTAAAAAATAGACCCACTTGTAATCCCCTCATACTGCACACGCATTC
>JBILAW010000029.1:0-15848 GCA_044354025.1 Sediminibacterium sp. | reverse complement strand
AAGACGATTATACCTTGGTACTAACTTTGAGTTAAAGCGCAAGGATTGGATTATCGAAATGGGACAAAAATAGCCTATGAAGATTTTTAGCCCAGCACTATCAAGACTAGCAAGATTGCGCTATTGGCGTATCGAGCATTGGGTGAAAGATCCGGTAGCTGCGCAACGTGAAGTATTGCAGGACCTCATTACACACGGTCAATACACACAGATAGGAAGAAAGTATCAGTTTAGTAGCGTTTTCAATATTAGAAAATTCAAAGAAGTTGTTCCAATACAAGAATACGAAGACACTAAACCCTATATAGATGAGGTCATGCAGGGCGAGGCCGATGTATTATGGAACACCCCTATTGCATGGTTCGCAAAAAGTAGTGGCACCACAAGCGATAAGAGTAAATTTATTCCGCTAAGCCAAGAAAGCATCGAAGACAATCATTTTCAGGGATCAAAAGATGTACTCAGTATTTACTATAATGACTTTCCAGACAGTGATCTTTTAACGGGCAAGATGCTTATCGTGGGTGGAAGCCATCAAGTGCATCCCATTAAAGAAGACATTCAATATGGTGACCTAAGTGCAGTCTTATTGCAGAACGCGCCCATTTGGTCTGGCTTAGTTAGGGTTCCAGAATTATCCATTGCATTGATGGACGAATGGGAATCTAAAATCGAAATGCTTGCACAAAGCACGATTCAAGAACCTGTGGCGTCCATTGCAGGTGTGCCTACATGGACACTGGTATTGTTAAAACGAATTTTAGCAATCACTGGTAAAAAAACAATTAAAGAAGTTTGGCCTGATTTTGAATTGTATATACATGGTGGCGTTTCTTTTACACCCTATCAAGCAGAATTTAAAAAGATCATTGGTGGGGATTGTAATTATCTAGAGATCTACAATGCCAGTGAAGGATTTTTTGCAGCACAGGATCGATTGAACGAAGAGGGGATGTTGCTCTTTTTAGACCATGGCATTTTTTATGAATTCATGCCAGTGGAAGCATATGGTAAAGAAAATCCAATCACGATTGGATTAGACAAAGTTGAATTAGGAAAAAATTATGCCATTGTCATAAGCACCAATGGTGGGCTATGGCGATATCTGGTGGGGGACACCGTGCAGTTTGTGACACTGCATCCTTTTAGAATTAAAGTCAGTGGAAGATTAAAACAATATATCAATGCTTTTGGAGAAGAATTGATTGCAGACAATAGTGATAAGGCGATTAGCCTAACCTGTGCAAGTTTGAATCTAGTGATGAAAGAGTACACTGCTGCACCTATCTTTATGTCAGACAAGGGTGCTGGTGCACATGAGTGGTTAATTGAATTTGAAAACCCTCCAACAGATATGCACGCATTTGCAGTTGAACTAGATAAAAATTTACAATCGGTGAATAGTGATTATGAAGCGAAAAGATATAAAGACATTGCACTAGGCTTACCGCAAATTACTGCTGTCAAAAAAGATTGCTTTCACGAATGGTTAAAAAGAAAAGGTAAATTAGGTGGACAACATAAAGTGCCCAGACTGTCCAATGAGCGTAAATTTTTAGAAGAATTAAAATTGATTCACCAGGAAGGATAATAAAACAGCATACCATGATTGATATATTAGGCTGGATAGCAACTGCTGTTGTAGTGGGTTCTTTTGCAATACAAGATGTAAGAAAGCTAAGGATGATCAATATGATTGGCAGTATGCTTTGGATTGCATACGGTTTTTTAAAACAGGATAATCCTATTATATTTGTGAATATTAGTATTATCTTAATGCATACTTATTGGTTTATTAAAAATAGAAAGTAATGAAATTATTAGCAGGAAAAGTAGCCATTGTAACGGGAGCAGCTAGAGGCATTGGCGCAGCGATCGCTTTAAAATTAGCAGAGCAAGGTGCCCATATTGCATTCACTTATGTAAGCGATAGTAGTGCTGAAAAAGCGAATAGCTTAGTAGCTGAAATAGAAATACTAGGTGTTAAAGCAAAGGCATACCAAGCCAATGCGGGTGATTTTGCAGCCTGTGAAACATTTGTAAATGATGTAGTTGCGACATTTGGTACTGTAGATATTTGTGTCAACAATGCAGGTATCTCTAAAGACAATTTGTTATTGCGCATGACGGAGGAACAATGGGACGATGTCATGGAAACCAATTTAAAGAGCGTCTTTAATATGACTAAGCAAGTGATTCGTCCAATGATGAAAGCGCGTAGTGGAAGCATTATCAATATGAGTTCTATCATTGGCATTCGTGGTAACGCAGGCCAAAGCAGCTATGCAGCAAGTAAAGCTGGGATCATAGGATTTACAAAATCAATTGCAGCAGAAGTAGGAAGTCGTAATATTCGTTGTAATGCAATTGCGCCAGGATTTATAGAAACCGATATGACGCATTATTTAAATGAAGGTGAAGCAGGAAAAGCTTTTTTAGAAAAAATTCCTTTGGGTCGTTTTGGTAAGGCAGATGAGATTGCTAACACCACTTTATTTTTAGCGAGCGATATGAGTAGTTATGTAACTGGTCAAGTGATTAGCGCCTGCGGCGGATTGAATATCTAATCATAAAAATATTTGAAACAAAAAAGGATCAACAATTGTTGATCCTTTTTTTATGTACTAAGTTTTAATTAATTGATTCTTGTATCAATCTCTACTTTTAAATCTGCATAGATAGACTCTACTGTGCCCTCGCCCTTAACAGCAACCACTTTATTAAATTGTGCGTAGTAAGTCGCAACAGCAGTGGTCTTATCATTGTATTCTTGGATTCTTGCGCGAATAATATTTTCGTTGGTATCGTCCGATCTGCCAGATGTCAAACCTCTTCCTAATAATCTTTTCACCAACTCTTCTTCGCTTACTTCTAATGCAAGTACTACGTTAATTTCGTTTGATTTATTTTTTAACAAAGCATCTAAGGCAACACATTGTGCAGTTGTTCTTGGAAAGCCGTCAAATAAAAATCCTTTTGCCCCTGGATGTGCATTCATAAAATTATCTACCATACCTATCACCACTTCGTCTGGCACCAATTGTCCTTGGTCCATCATTCTCTTGGCTTCCAATCCTAATGTGGTTTGACCAGCAATCTCGCTACGTAATAAATTACCCGTAGACAAATGCTGTAAACCATAAGCGGCGATAATGTTTTCACTTTGAGTGCCTTTGCCGCTTCCTGGTGGACCAAATAAGATTAAATTGAACATGGGATTGTGTTGATAGAGCACAAAGATAACAAACTCGGGTAAATTTTTTTAACCTTCCTTTATAAATTACGCAACAAATTAACTGAATACTTGTTAGTATTTTACATAGAAATCAATACCATGTATAAAATACTTTGTTTTTGCCTTTTGATCAGCCAAACCGCTTGCGGCCAGTCAATGATTAAACAATCCAATAAATCGAAAACCATGCCTACAAAAGAAAATACCTATTATTCTAAAACGAGTAAGGAAGCCGTTATTGTACCCGATAGCGTTTGGAAACAGATCTTAAGTCCCGAAGTCTACGCGATTGCTAGAGAAAAGGGGACCGAGCGTCCTTTTACCAGTGCCTTTGAAACTTCTAAGGCTATTGGCACTTATCATTGTAAAGCATGTGGAAATCCGTTATTTAAAAGTGATACTAAATTTGATAGCGGTTGTGGCTGGCCTAGTTTTTACGAGCCTGTAACTAAACAGTCCATCATTTATACCCCTGATAACACCCATGGGATGAAGCGAACAGAAGTGCAATGCGGTAAGTGCAAGGCACATTTAGGGCATGTATTTGAAGATGGTCCGCCTCCAACAGGCTTACGTTATTGTATCAACGGGGTCATCCTTGATTTTGATGCAAAATAATACATTGCATAGGCTGTAATAAATATGCCCACAAAAGATAAAATCATGACACTCTGTGAAAAGAAGGTTGTCCATTCTATCTCTAAAGTCATGCCTTCTTTTACCAACATCACGGTTACGCTACCTACATAGCCAATTGAATCTGCTAAATAGATAAAGAAGCCTGCATTTCCTTTAATAGAGAAGGCAGCAATCAAGCGATCAAAATAAATAGAATTAAAAGGAATATACACCAAGTATAAGCCGAGGCCTACTAAGAGCATCCACCAAAATGGATCCAATAATTTTTGTGTAAAAAAATAAGTAGACAATCCCGCAACTATAAAACCAATTATAATAAACACATGCGCTATCATGAATGCTTTAAAACTATTTTTGACGGCAACAACTGCGCCAATTAAGATTAAAATAAAAATAGTAATAGGAATTTCTGTTTCAGAAAAAGTAGAAGGCTTTGCAGCATAACCCATTTCCTTCCACATGTCTGCCGAAAAATTATCTCGAATGTCTCTAAAAATAGTGGCAAATAAATAGATCACTATAAATGCAATGACACCTGGTAAATACTGCTTTATAATTAATTTTCGATCTGCTCCTGTCATTGGAATTCTTTTTGCCCTCAAGGCTTCATCTTCTGCAGAGGGCGGAGGCACTTTCTCTAAAGCCCAAACACATAGCACCAAGGGCAATGCAAAAACCAATCCAGTACAAAATGGTACCCAGGTTTCAGCGATATGAAAATCTTGCATCAACCAAGCGCCTACAGACTTAACCCATCCTGCAGAAAAAATAAAACTTACCGCCAGTGCAGCACCAATAAAGTCCGTGCTACGCCTTCCTTCTACATAAGAAAAGACAACACCCCATAACATGCCCAGCGGAAAACCATTGATGAATAAAAATAAGATGCTATAAGGTGCTGGCACAATGGCGAACAACAACCAAGCTGCCCATGCAATACCCGTTAATAAAAAAATAATTTTATATCGTTGCTTTTTTTCTAGCCCAGAGATGAATTTAATACCATAAAACTTGGCCATTAAATAGCCCAACATTTGACTGATCACCATCGCGGTTTTAAATGCAATAGGTCCAAAAGTCATGCCTTCAAAAGTGCAAACAGTAAATGATTTTCTAAATCCAAATATAAAAACATAGGTTCCAAAGGAAACTAAGGCAGCATAAAGTGCTACTGATTTTTCTTTTGTGATAAATGACATACCTATTTCTTTTAATGAAAACAATTTTTTGGAATCGTCCTCTTAAAGATAGGGTAATTCAACTAATTTTTGTGGTAAGCAAAGACAAAGGGTTTCTCGGGATTGTCTTTTAAACTACGCTTTACTAAATGCGGCTTTTGAATGATTTTTCTTTTATTTAAATCAATCACTTCGATATTCTGATAAAACTGTTCTACATGTTCAATCTGATACAACATGGTATGTATTTCCAACAATAATATCAATTGCTTTTGTCTTTTTAAGACATCGTTGTTCGCAAGATAGATATGGCTTCTTAACATGGACACAAAACTACAATTTTTTACAAGTATATTTGAATAAGATTTAAAGATTCATGCAACAAAAAAAGGTACTCATCGCGCCCTTAGATTGGGGACTTGGTCATGCAACAAGATGTATCCCAGTCGTTACTGCGTTTATTGAACTTGGCTATCATGTAACGATTGCTACAGAAGGAGCGCACGAAATAATTTTGAGAGAAGCCTTTCCTGGTTTGACTTTCCTTAGATTAAAAGGATATGGAATTCGTTATTCTAAAAAAGCAGATGGCTTTGTATTTAAAATGGTTGTACAGATTCCTCGTATTTTGTACAACATCTTTAGAGAGTTTTGGTGGTTATATAAAACAAATCGACACCAACAATTTGACTTAATTGTTTCTGATAATCGACTTGGTTTTTTTCACTTTAAAACACCCTCTGTTTTTATCACACATCAGCTGAACCTTCAAACACCTTTTAGCTGGTCAACCAATTTCTTACAATGGGTGCAGTATACCTGGTTCAAACTTTTTTATGCCATGGTTTGGGTGCCCGATATGGAAGGCGACCAAAATCTTTCTGGCATTTTAGGAAATCCAAAAAGTAAGCCATCTGTGCCCGTTTGGTATATGAATTGTTTGTCTAGGCTAAATACATATGCTAGTAAGCAGCCAACCGAAGCAGCGCCTACCCACTTATTTTTAGGCATTTTGTCTGGACCAGAGCCGCAAAGAAGCATTTTTCAGGAGCTCTTATGGGTAGAAGGGAATGGGCTCCAACAGCCATTTAAGCTCGTCGCTGGCACAGCTGGTCAGCCCAATAACCAAGCTGTTTCTGCAGTTGGGTCCATCGTACCGCACTTGGACGGACCCGATATGGTTAATGCGATTGAAAACGCAAAGTATATTATTAGCCGTGGTGGTTATACCAGCTTAATGGAACTAATTCCACTCAATAAGCCACTGATTTTAGTGCCCACACCAGGACAAACAGAACAGGAATACTTGGCTAAAAGATGGCAAGAAAAAGGTTGGGCCATTGCCTATGATCAAAGTGCATTTCATCTTGAAAAAGCCCTTAAAGAAGCTGCCAATTTTAAGTACCAACCCATCCCTTTTAAAAGCTTTACAAAAGAAGCATTGGAAGCAACCTTAAAGCAAGTAAATTTGTAGCATGGCTGTACAAAAAACAGGAGATGGAATTTTTGAAAAATTATCCGACTATTTAATCATTGATGTTCGAAGTCCTGGAGAGTATGCACATGCTCATATCCCAACTGCTTTTTCATTGCCACTTTTCACCGATGAAGAACGCGCAGCAATTGGCACCACCTATAAACAAGCAAGTAGAGAAGCTGCCATTAAATTAGGGCTTCCTTTTTTTGGCACGAAGATGCAAAACATGATTGAGCAAGTTGAGGGATGGGTTACTATCTACGAAAAAACAAATAGCAAGAAGCCAATAATTTTAGTACACTGTTGGAGAGGTGGTATGCGCAGTGCTGCAGTTGCTTGGCTATTAGATTTATACGGTTTTGAAACAGAACAACTTACTGGAGGCTACAAGGCTTATCGCAATTGGGTTTTAGCGCAGTTCGAAATAAATTATACCATGAAAGTCTTGGGTGGTTTTACGGGTTCGGGTAAAACAGAAATATTATTACAACTACAAAAGAGCAAGCTGCCCGTCATTGATTTAGAAGGTTTGGCCAATCATAAAGGATCTGCTTTTGGTGCGCTAGGACAAAATGAACAAGCTAGTCAAGAGCAATTTGAAAATAATTTAGCGAGGGCTTTATTGAACATAAGTTCACAACATCCTTATTTTTGGATAGAAGACGAGAGTCAGAGAATTGGAACAAATATGTTGCCTGCATCTTTTTTTAAAAACTTACGTAATAGTATTTGTTATTTTATTGACATCCCATTTGATGCTCGTCTGCAATTTATCGCTCAAGCTTATGGTAAGTTTGCAGTAGCTGATTTAATAGCAGCCACTTTGAGAATTCAAAAAAGACTGGGAGGATTAGAGACAAAGACCGCAGTGAATTTATTGGTTGAAAACAATATCGAAGGCGCTTTTTCTATTTTATTAAAATATTATGATAAGGTCTATTTAAAAAATATTGAAACCGCAGCGATTCCAAAATTAAAAACAGAAAAAATAGTAGCTTCAGAAGTACATTCAATTCATAATGCAGGACTAATCATGCATCTTTAATTTTATTATATGTTTCAGCAATTTTTAGCTTGGTGGTTTTTTACAGTAAGGGGTTGGAGAACAGAAGGCGATTTTCCTTATAGCTTAAAGCAGTCTGTGATCATTGCGGGGCCCCATACCCATGGAGTAGATTTTTTCCTTGGCTTAGCCGTGCGCCAACAAATGCATTTTAAATTTGTACATTTTTTGGGTAAAAAAGAACTCTTCAACCCTCTCACAGGGTGGTTTTTTACGCTTTTAGGGGGACATCCTGTGGATCGAAGCAAAAAGAACAATATGGTAGATCAGGTGGTGGCCCTTTATCGTAAAAATGAACGCTTTCATATTGCAATTTCCCCAGAAGGCACAAGAACAAAGGTCCTTAAATTTAAAACAGGCTTTTACCATATCGCTAAAAATGCAGGGGTGCCTATTTTGATGGTAGGCTTTGATTTTGGCAAAAGACGCGTGGTATTTGCAGAGCCCTTCTATACCAGCAATGATGAATCTGCCGATTTGCGCTCCATTGTCAATTTTTTTAAAGAATTTAAGGGCTATGTTCCAGAATATGGCATCACAGACGATATAGTTTGTTAAAAACAAGTGATTTTTCATTTTTGTTTTATTCCTATGCCGTAGTTTCTTATTTTTGTCACAGCAATAACTTGATTATTCATATACTAAAAACAGACTTAACATGAAAAGTAAAATTTTTTTAGCGCTTGCTCTTATAAGCTTAGGTGCTTTCTCTTGCGTTAGCCCTAAAAAATTACAAGAGGCAGAAGCTAAATATGGTCAATTAAATGGCGCATACGCTGATCTTCAAAGTAAATACCGCGATGCACAAGACGCAACTTCAAAAGCAAAAAACGATGCAGATAAAATTGCTGCTGAAAGAAAATCTTTAGAAAATCAAGTAGCTGATTTAAATAAGCAAATCGACTTTTTAAAAGAAAATAACAATGTGGTCTTAAGTCAATTGAAGGACATGTCTGTTGTAACAGGTGCACAAGCAGAAAGCATCAAGAAGTCTTTAGAAAATATTGGATCGAAAGACCTTTATATTCAAGGCTTACAAAGCTCTATTGCTCGTAAAGATTCCATCAACATGAATTTGGTGATGAACTTGAAAGGCGTATTAGGCGACTTGAACGATGAAGACGTAAATGTGAAAGTGGATAAGGGGGTGGTATACGTTGATATCTCTGATAAATTATTATTCAAAAGCGGAAGCTTTAATATCACCGATAAAGCTAAAACTGTATTGGGTAAAGTAGCTAAAGTATTAGCAGCTCAGACATCTATCGAATTTATGGTAGAAGGACATACAGATTCTAAGCAATTATTAGACAATGGTTCTGTATTAGAAGACAACTGGGATTTATCTGTAAAGCGTGCAACAACGGTGGTACGTATTTTACAAGATACTTATGGTTTAGATCCTAAGCGTATGACTGCAGCAGGTAGAGGTGAATATGCACCAGTGGTTGGTAATGATAATGCAGAAAACAGAGCAAAAAACAGAAGGACAAGAATCGTGATCTTACCTCAATTAGATCAATTCTTTAAATTATTAGAGAATAAATAGTCGACAGAACAATCCTTCTTTTCTTAAAGATTGATTTAACTTTCTACCAAAATTTTTCAGGGCACCCTTCAACAGGTGCCCTGATTTTTTTTGCCCACTTATTTTTAAAGCTTTTTATTATTTTTAGTTTTCCACCTGCTTTATAATTGCATCAAGTACACGTATCTTCGCAGGATGCAACAAGTGTATTTGAACGGATTAAATGAACAACAAAAAGAGGCCGTGCTGCACCTTAAAGGGCCCTTGATGATTATTGCCGGAGCGGGAAGTGGTAAAACAAAAGTATTGACTTCTCGTATTGCGCATTTAATGCATAGTGGCGTGGACTCCTTTAATATCTTAGCGCTTACTTTTACGAATAAGGCCGCTGCCGAAATGAAAGAAAGGGTGGAAAAAGCCCTTGGCAACATGGAAGCCCGCAACTTATACATTGGCACTTTTCACAGCGTCTTTGCACGTATATTAAGAGCAGAAGCTGCTAAGCTTGGCTATCCACAGAGCTTTACCATCTACGATACCGACGATTCAAGGTCTGTTTTAAAGCAGGTGATCAATGATATGGGCTTGGATGATAAATTGTATAAACCCAATATTGTACACAATCGTATCTCGTCAGCTAAAAATGCTTTAGTAGGTCCTGCTGAATATGCGATGGACAATTTTTTGAAACAAGAAGATGCTAGGTCCAATCGTCCTCAAATTGCAGAAATTTATGCAAGCTATGTGGCACGTTGTTTTAAAAGTGGGGCGATGGATTTTGATGACTTACTTTTTAAAATGCATGAACTCTTGCGTGACTTTCCAGAAGTACTGCACAAATATCAACACAAGTTTAAATATATTTTAATTGATGAGTACCAGGATACCAATCCGGTGCAGTATCAAATTGCAAAACTACTTGCCGCTGTGCATGAAAATCTTTGTGTGGTGGGTGATGATGCACAAAGTATTTATAGCTTTCGTGGTGCCACCATCGAAAACATTTTACAGTTTCAAAAAGATTATGACGACGTAAAATTGGTCAAGCTAGAACAGAACTATAGAAGTAGTAAGTCCATCATCGAAGTGGCTAACTATGTAATCAAAAATAATAAAGGTCAAATTCCAAAAGAACTTTGGACCGATAACGAAGAAGGTGACAAGATTAAATTGGTGCGAACAATGACCGACAATGATGAAGGAAAATTTGTTGCAGATAGTATCCAAGAAAATAAATTAAGAAATCATTTTTACAATAAAGACTTTGCCATTTTATATAGGACCAATGCCCAGTCAAGGTCCTTTGAGGAAAGCTTAAGAAGAACAGGCATTGCTTATAAGATCTATGGTGGGCTTAGCTTCTATCAAAGAAAGGAAGTCAAAGATTTTATCGCTTACCTACGCGTCATTGCCAATCCAAAAGACGAGGAAGGCTTAAAAAGAATTATCAACTACCCTGTTAGAGGGATTGGTAAAACGACAGTAGAAAAATGTTTGGTGATAGCGAGTGAACAAAATATTACTTTTTTTGAAGTACTAGTTAAAGCAAAGGAATTTGGTTTTAAAGCAGGCACCCTCAATTCGATAGAAGAGTTTGTAACGATGGTAAAATATTTTCAAAACCTCTTAACTAAAAACAATGCCTACGATGTGGCAGTGCAGGTTGGTAAGAGCACGAATATCATTAAGGAGCTCTTTAACGACAAGTCTACCGAAGGATTAGCGCGTTATGAAAACGTTCAAGAATTATTGAACTCCATTAAGGAGTGGACAGAAAGCCCAAGCAATGAGGATGGTGAATTGGGTGATAAAAGCTTGGGATCTTATTTACAACAGATCACTTTAATTACCGATGCAGACAATGATAACGGCAACGAAGACACGGTAAAATTAATGACGGTGCACGCAGCAAAGGGTTTAGAATTTGATTGTGTGTTTGTAGTGGGCTTAGAGGAAACATTGTTCCCAAGTGGCATGAGCGTGAATACAAGAGAAGAATTAGAAGAAGAGCGTAGATTATTTTATGTTGCTGTCACGCGCGCAAAAAAACATTTATGGTTAAGCTATGCGAATTCAAGATATCGATTTGGGCAACTGGTACAAAATGATCCAAGTAGGTTCATTGAAGAAATGCCAGAAGAAAAATTGGATAAATCCAGTGCGGGTGGTGGTGCAAGAAACCAGTCAAGCGGATGGGGCAGCGCCTACGATAGAATGCACGGCGGTAATAAGTCTGGCTATTGGAATGAATCCAAGCCAAAAGCCTCTGGCGATACCAAGCCTAGCTACTTACCTGTGACACCTCCAAGCACTTTGAATAAAAATCATATTCCTTCGGCCAATTTTGCCGCTGCTGACCCAACTGCACTAGAAGAGGGCATGAAAGTAGAGCATCAAAAATTTGGCTTTGGCATCATTAAAACCATTGAAGGCTCTGCGCATAATCCAATAGCCAATATCCTTTTTGATCTGAATGGTGAGAAAAAGATCATGTTGAACTATGCTAAATTAATGATCATCAACAGCTAAGTGATGTAGACATTGGGATCTAAATAGGCATCAACAGGCTATTCTTTGTCTTTCGATATCGGAAAAATAACGCCATTATCCCCCTTCATGGGCTAGCAAGCCATTCATTTTGATTATTTTTGCGCTGGACTGAATAAAAAAGCAATTATGATTACAACAGGCAATACCATCGTGAGCATTTATACAGAAATGACACCGAATCCAGAAACAATGAAGTTTGTGGCCAACAAACTATTGTATCCAGGTAAAAGTTTAGATGTAGCAGAAGAAGCCTTGGCAACCGCTTCTCCATTGGCGAAAGAATTATTTAGTTTCCCTTTTATCAAAAGTGTTTTTATCGCTAGCAATTTTGTGACATTGACAAAAACGACTGATACCGAAGATTGGCAGGATGTGATTCCTACCATCAAAACATTTTTGAAAGAATATTTAGAAGCAGGTGGTGTGGTCGTGAATGAAGATGAAGTTGCTAAGATGAAACAAGAAGCAACCAATGTGGTATCTGCTGATGACGATGATATCGTAAAGCGCGTAAAAGAATTATTAGAAAACTATGTAAAGCCAGCTGTTGAAATGGATGGCGGTGCAATACAGTTTAAAAGTTATAACAACGGTATCGTTAACCTGATGCTACAAGGCTCTTGTAGTGGTTGTCCATCTAGCATGGTAACACTTAAAGCAGGTATCGAAGGCATGATGAAACGTATGATTCCCGAAGTGAAAGAAGTGGTAGCAGTTGCGGAGTAGTAATTTTATAGGCCTTTATGAAATATAAGGCCTATAAAATATACACTCTAACTATTTGTTCAAAAAATTAAAAATTTTTCGAATTATTTATATTTTTTCTTTTATTAATTATAAAGAAAAAATATTTAACCTCTAATGATTTTGTTCAAAAATTTAAAAATTTTTCGAACTACTTTATTTTCAATTTTTAGTCTTCTATAGTTTGTTATAAAGCGCTCTCAATTTCTCTCGCGTCATAATTTGCTCCCAATCTTTTCCAAGTGCATTCTCCCATAATGGCTTCATGCCCAAAGACACATTGATCATTGCATTAAATTGGTCTTCGGTTAAGTTGGCACAAATCCCAACCGGAATATCAATATTGTTTTTAGCCACCATGTGCTTAAACTCTTTTACACCAGCCGGATAATATTCCTCTAAGTGATTCATCACGATACAGTTACCGATACCGTGTTTGGTTCCTAATAAATAACTTAGGCCATAGCTCACTGCGTGGGCCACGCCCACTTGGCTATACGCAATACTCATTCCGCCTGCATAAGAGGCCATCATCAATTGATCATCGCATTCATCGTCCCAGGTGTTTTTTTCTACAAACACTTTTCTGCAAAGCTCTAATGCTTTTTCACCATAGCTCTTGCTAAACTCATTTAAGAATGTACCTTCTAAACTTTCAATACAATGTATATAACAATCCATCCCTGTATAAAAACGTTGGTTTGCAGGTGCGTCCTTTGTTAATGCAGGATCTAAAACAATTTGATCAAATGGGGTAAAGTCAGAGTTCATGCCCAGCTTTCTAGTTGGTCCCGTTAGAACAGTGGTACGACTCACTTCTGCGCCCGTTCCACTTAGTGTTGGGATACCCACTTTATAAACACCTGCTTGTTGTACTAAGTCCCATCCTTGGTAGTCTGCAGAGGAGCCAGGATTCTTCATCATTAGAGCAACCGCTTTGGCTAAATCTAAAGTAGATCCACCGCCAATACCTATAATACCACTTACTTCACCGAATTCTTCTTTTAAACTTGCTGCTAAAGCATCCACCTGTGTTGTCTTTGGTTCATAAGTTACATCCACAAAAACAATTTTGTCTTTGCCTCTTAAGGGTACTCTGCTTGCCAAAGGTTTTCCTTCAAAAAAATGATCTAGAAAAAATATCATTGGAAAATCACCCTTACGATGTGGGGCAATAATTTCATCTACTTGATTAAAAGCACCACGGCCATACACTACATAATCGACCATTTTAAAATTACGAAACTGCATAATTATATTTTTACTCCTTTCAAAGTTACAATCTTATTCATAAAAAAAGCGACCCCTTGGAGTCGCTTTTAGTTTACTGCGCTAATTTCTTTTGGAGCTCTTCTAAGGATACCCCTTTTGTTTCTGGTACTTTCGTTAATATCCAAACTAATTGTAATGCCATCATCACGGTAAAGAATGCAAATATGGGCCATGGGTTGTCTTTAAAGATCCCACTTTCACTATCCAAGAATACAGGTGTGACTAAAGTAATAAGCGCTGCAAACACCCAATGTATACTAGCGCCAAAGGCTTGACCCTTGGCTCTAATTTGAGTAGGAAAGATTTCTGATATCAATACCCAAATCACCGCACCTTGTCCAATCGCATGTGCTGCTATAAATAACAATAAAAAGCTAAGCATGAATTCTGGTGCGCTATGATTAATAAAACCATAGGCCACCATGGACAAACTAATAATGTATCCAAATGATCCAATAATTAATAAAGTCTTTCGACCAATGCGGTCAATTAACCAAAGACCTACAAAGGTAAATACCAAGTTCATTAAACCTAAGGAGATAGAACTTAATAAAGAATTGTTCTTTGCAAAACCAGCTTCTTCTAAAATTCTTGGCGCATAATATAAAAGAAAGTTGATGCCCGAAGCCTGATTAAAAAAAGCAACAAAAAAAGCAATAGAAAGTATTTTGCTGTGGTGTTTTGTAAACAACTGAATACTACCTTGTGCTTTTTCTTCCTCGTAAGCTGTTTTTATTTCTTGAATCGTCTCATTAATATTTTCTACGCCGACAATGGCTAGGTTTGCTCTTGCGCCTGCCTCGTCGTTTTTAACAGAGAACAACCATCTTGGACTTTCTGGTAAACCCAGTGTCATTAAAGTATAAATGATAGAAGGAATCAATAAAACAGCTAGCATCCAACGCCAATCATTTTCACCACCAACACCTGCTAAAAAATAATTAGATAAATAAGCCACTAAAATACCAAAGACGATATTGAACTGGTACATACCCACTAATTTTCCTCTGTTATTTTTATTAGAAATTTCAGAAATATAAGTTGGCGCTGCTACAGAAGATACACCAATGGCAATACCTCCAATTAATCTAAAGAATGAAAAAGTATAAGGGTCTTGTGCCAATGCAGATCCAATAGCAGATGCTATAAACATAATACCTAACCATATCAACACTTTTTTACGACCATACTTTTCTGTTGGTGCGCCCGCAAATACAGAGCCAATCACGGTACCCCATAATGCCATGGACATAATAAAAAATCCATGAAAAAGCGGTGTGGTTTGCCAAAGGTCTTGAATAGGTTTATCTGCTCCAGAGATGACCACCATGTCAAAGCCAAAAATAAATCCTGCAAGTGCAGCGACTACGGTTGACTGAAATAATTTTCCTTTATTCATGTGATTTTAACTTTGATTGAACCGTTTTTTAAAATATACAATTAACTATACTAAAATGCTACTTATAATAATGCAGCTGCTTTGATTAAATCTTCGGGCGTATCAATTTCTACACCCATATAATGAGTGACAGCCATTTTAATGGATACGCCATTTTCTAGATAACGTAAACACTCTATTTTTTCTGCGGCTTCTAATGGGGACATCGGCCAATTCGTAAAATCAATTAAAGCTTGTTTTTTAAACGCATAAACGCCTACATGTTCATAATACGTAATTGCAGTCTCTGTTGACCTTGGATAAGGAATCACACTGCGCGAAAAAAATAAGGCATTCCAATTTTTATCGACCGCTACTTTTACATAGTTAGGATCTTCAATGGAAGCTGGATTGGTTAATACTTGCATTAGTGAAGCAACCCTTACAGTTGTGTCTTCAAAACAAGCAAGTACTTTCTCTAATGGCGCGCGTTTAACAAAGGGTTCATCCCCTTGAACGTTGACCACAATATCTATGTCTAGATTTTCTATGGCTTCTGCAATTCTATCAGATCCGCTTTCGTGAGCCTTTTGACTCATAATGGCCTTCCCACCGTTATCAACTATTTCATTAAAAATAATATCACTGTCAGTCACCACATACACTTCGTCAAATAAGCCCGTCGCCTTTGTATTATCATAAGTATGTCGAATCACCGACTTGTCGCCAAGCATTTGCATCAGCTTTGCTGGAAACCTTGTAGCTGCGTACCTGGCTGGTATAA
>JBILAW010000127.1:0-4766 GCA_044354025.1 Sediminibacterium sp. | reverse complement strand
ATCACTGCTTTAACTTCTAGTTTCTGCATTGATATATTAGGATTACAAAGAAATAAAAACTTGTCAGAGGCAGAACAAAAAAAGATTAGACAAAGAACCCATTTAACTTTTGCATTAATCTTTTTAATCATGGTCATGGTATTTAAATGGATAGATAATAAGAGTACCATTGATTTATTATTGAAAATCGCCTCTTATACCTATGGCCCATTATTAGGTCTGTTTGCGTTTGGAATCTTAACAAAAAGAAGCTTAAACAATACACTTGTGCCAGTCATTTGTGTTTTGGCGCCAATCCTTTGTTTAGTGCTTGACTATTACCAAGCACAATTATTTGGAGATTTCAGGATTGGTCAGGAACTATTGATCATCAACGGAGGAATTACTTTTATAGGATTATGGCTTATTTCAAGGGCTAATAGCGAAAAAAATTAGACATTTGCAGCATGGATTTTATTCAACAAGCTGCCAACGACTATGTAGCACATTATAGTGATGCCACACCGGCCTATTTAAGGCCTATGTACGAGCAAACTTTGCTAAGCCATCCCCATGCACATATGCAAAGTAATTGGAACCAGGGGGGCTTTTTAAGCTTTTTTAGTAAACTATTATCACCTCATTCTATTTTAGAAATAGGCACGTTTTCTGGCTTTAGTGCCTTATGCTTAGCAGAAGGATTAAACAGCACAGGTACGATAGATACCATTGAACTTAGAGCTGAAGACGCCAATGCAGCCAGAGTCCATTTTGATGCAAGCCCAAAAGGGAAACAAATCATCTCACATATTGGGGATGCCAAAGCAATCCTACCTACCCTTACTAAACAATGGGACCTAGTATTTATTGACGCAGATAAGACTAGTTATATTGAATACTTTAATTTAGTACTACCAATGCTTTCGGATAAAGGGGTGATCATTGCCGACAATGTATTATTTCATGGACAAGTTTTTGAAGAAAATATAACAGGGAAAAATGCCTTGGCAATACATGCATTCAACGAATTCATTTTACAACACAAAGACATTGAAAAAATTATGTTGACCGTTAGAGACGGATTAACCTTAATTAGAAAAAAATAATATGAAGCAAATCCTACTCCTCACATTGACTTTATGGATGGCCATCCAAACTGGTTGGTCGCAAAATAATTCAGCTACTATTGCATATATCACACAATATAAAGCCATTGCAATGAAGGAAATGAAACGAACTGGCGTGCCCGCTTCGATCACCCTCGCTCAAGCAATTTTGGAATCCAAGAGTGGTGAAAGTGATTTGGCAAAAAACCATAATAACCACTTTGGCATTAAATGCAAGTCAGATTGGACTGGTGCTAAAACCTATCAAGATGACGATGCAAAACAAGAATGTTTTAGAGTGTATGAGGCAGCTGAATTATCTTTTAAAGACCATTCTAATTTTTTAAAGAACCGTCCAAACTATGTTGATTTATTTTTACTAGATCCAGTGGATGATACCGCATGGGCTTATGGACTTAAAAAAGCTGGATATGCTACTGATTCTGAGTATCCTAAAAAATTATTAAAAATCATAGACGACTATGAATTAGCACAATACAATTTTCCAGAACTCGCCAATGAAATTGAAGTGGAAGAAGCGCCCGTAAAAAAGACACCTTCTGATGCGCCCGTAAACAAGGTGCTTGTTGATAGCCCTGTAAACAAGGTTCTTATTGATACACCCGTAAACAAAGTGCTTATTGATACGCCCGTAAAAACTTTGAATAAGCCTTTAGGGATTGCGCAAATGAACTCAAATGAATCATTAGCTCCATTACCTTCTAAATCTTTGCCTACACAACCATTGCCTGCTGTTCAAAAAGATACTGTAAAAAAAGAAACCATAACAGCCGTACAAACGACTCAAAAGGAACCTGTAAAGATAGACACGACCCAAGCAACATCAATGACTCAACCTATCTTACCTAAACAGCCTACCTACAATTATCCAGAAGGTAGATTTAGGATCAATCAAGTGCCAGTAATCCTAGGAAAAGAAAATATGTCTTTTATAGAAATAGCACTTAAGTACAATGTGCCATTGTATAAACTATTTGAATACAATGACATTGAAGCTTCGAATCTATTAGCAAAAGATCAATTGATTTTCCTTGCTCCAAAAAAGAAAGCAGGTGCTACTTCATTTCATATGGTAAAATACAACACTAGTTTACATGAGATTAGTCAATTAGAAGGGATGCAACTTAGCCTATTAAAACTCTACAATCCTCAATTAACAGACCCTGTTAAAGAAGGCACACAGGTATTGTTGTTTAAACAAAAAGACAATAGCCCTGTGATAAAAAAAGACAATAGCTTACTATTTAACAAAAGAAAAAAATAATTCCTCTACTCCAAAATAATTTATATGTCTACCATTCAAGTTCTAGATAAAACTTTTGAACCCTATTTAAAAGAAGCTGCGATTCAAGAAAAAATTACTGAGCTAGCAGGACAATTAAACCAAGACTATACAGGTAAACGTCCTCTATTCTTGTCTATTCTTAACGGCTCTTTCCTATTTACCGCCGACCTATTCAAACAAATCACCATAGAAGCCGAAGTAAGTTTTATTAAATTGGCATCCTATAAAGGAACAAGTTCAACAGGCAATGTGATTACCGCAATAGGATTAGATATTAATGTGAAAGACAGGGATATCATTATTTTAGAGGACATTATCGACACAGGAAAAACTTTGCATCACTACCTGCCACAATTAGAAAGTATGCAACCTGCCTCGGTTAAAATTGCAGTATTACTGAATAAAAAAGATGCATTACTATACCCTGTTCAAATCGACTACGCTTGTTTTGAGATACCTAATAAATTCGTAGTGGGCTATGGACTAGACTATGACGGATTAGGCAGAAATAGTAGAGACATTTATCAATTAAAAGCATAAATAAAAAAAGGGACAATTTTAATTGTCCCTTTTTTTATCTTCTTATATTAAACTTACTTAAAAGCTTCTTTTACTTTATCGTAAAAACTTTTATCCCCTTTTACAGGCTTTGGTTTAAAGTTTTCACTTTCTTGCATTTTATTCAACGCAATTTTTTCTTCTTCACTTACTTCTTGTGGTGTCCAAATATTCACATGAATCAATTGATCTCCCTTTGCATAGCCTTGTACTTCTGGGAATCCTTTTCCTTTTAATCTAAATATCTTACCACTTTGTGTACCAGCAGGTATTTTAATTTTTGCACGCCCATCAATGGTTGGTACTTCTACACTTGTACCAAAAATGGCGTCGGGAATGGTAATGTATAAATCAAATGAAACATTCAATCCATCTCTATGCAGGGACTCGTGTTGCTCTTCCTCTATCATGATGATTAAGTCTCCAGAAGACCCTCCACGTTCACCTGCGTTGCCTTTGCCAGACATGCTCAATTGCATACCGTCTTGCACACCTGCAGGAATGTCTATTGAAATAGTCTCTTCTCCATATACTCTACCCTCGCCCTTACATGGGGTACATTTTGCAGTGACTGTACTTCCTTCTCCATTACATGTAGGACATGTATTCACGGTTTGCATTTGACCCAAGAAAGTATTGGTTACTTTTCTTACTTGACCTGAACCTTTACAAGTGCCACAGGTTTGTACACTAGAACTATCTTTAGCACCATTGCCACCACAAGTAGTACAAAGCACATGCTTCTTCACTTTAACTTGTTTGTTCACCCCACCTGCTATCTCTTCGTAATTTAATTTTAATTTGATTCTTAAGTTACTTCCTCTTTGGCCTCTTGCTTTTGCACCACCTCTTGAACGGCTTTGTCCACCGCCAAAAAATCCACCAAACATATCATCTCCAAACACATCACCAAACTGACTAAAGATATCGTTCATATCCATACCACCAGCGCCGTATCCACCTCCGCCACCAGCTGTCCCCGGCCCAAAAGCTTGATGTCCAAAACGATCATATTTTGCTTTCTTATCCGTATCACTTAAAATTTCATAGGCTTCTGCTGCTTCTTTAAATTTTTCTTCTGCTGCCTTATCTCCAGGATTTCTATCCGGGTGAAATTGCATCGCAACTTTACGGTAAGCCTTTTTTATTTCATCCGCAGATGAAGATTTGCTCACGCCTAATATTTCGTAAAAATCTCTTTTTGACATATTGCTTTGTTTATTTGCCTACAACCACTTTTGCAAAACGAATAATTTTATCGTTCAAATAATATCCCTTAGTTACCTCGTCAATGACTTTGCCTTTTTTTGCTGCTTCCGGAACTGGCACTTCAGTAATCGCTTCATGTAATTCAACATTAAAAGCTTGATCAATACTTTCCATTGCCTTTAAGCCTTTTGAATGAAGGGTGGTTCTGATTTTATTAAACACCAATTGGATGCCTTCTTTTTGAACAGCGATATCATCGGATCCGTTCAATTGCTTCTCTGCACGATCACAGTCATCCATCACATCCAAAAGAGACACAATCACATCCTTACCAGCCGTTTGGATCAAATCCACACGTTCTTTAGCGGTTCTTCTTTTGAAGTTTTCAAATTCTGCCATTAAGCGCAAATATTTATCCTTTTGGTCTGCCAAATCAGCCTTTAACTGATCTAACTCACTCAAGGGTACTTCCTCGGTTTCTGGGGCTGTTTGAGCGCCATTTTCTGTATCTGCAATTGGTTCTTGACTTAATTGTTCTTTATCTTCCATAATTGACTATTTGTACTCTACCTCACGCAAATATATTGCCAAAGCAATAAAAGAGCAAA
>JBILAW010000028.1:0-15868 GCA_044354025.1 Sediminibacterium sp. | reverse complement strand
TCATTGAAGCCAAGAAAGTAGAAAAAGCGGATAAATTATTGGAGCTATTAGTAGACCTAGGATTTGAACAAAGGACCATCCTATCAGGTATTGCTATGCATTTTAAACCAGAAGAGATTGTAGGTAAGCAAGTGACTATTGTTGCCAATTTAGCACCAAGAAAAATGCGCGGAATCGAAAGTAAGGGCATGATCTTAATGGCCGAAAACGCTGCTGGAAAATTATACTTTGTGAGCCCGAGCGAAGCAATCGCTGCAGGAAGTACGATAGCTTAGAATTTCTAATAAATTTACATTAAATGCATTCTTTCAATTCCTTCTCAGTATAAGCTAATCCATGATGCTTCAACACATCATCAGGTACACCCTGCCATTGATTCGGCACATTCCCCATATAACCAAGGTCTTTTACGCCAATCTCTGAAGTATAATAACCCGTAGTGACTAAGTCTCTCATTTTATTGAAAAAGCTGACACCCTGTGCTACTTCTGGCTTTGCTTTTTTAGGGTAAGCAATTTCATCTACGATGCCTATTTGTTGTGCGCTTGTGCAGCTCACAAAAGATTTTCCATGCTTATTGAAACTATGCAAGTCCAACCACCTTAATCCTCCTCTCACTGGCACTTGATGCTCCGGCATATCTTTTACAATGAATTCAATAAATTCTGGCACTTTCGCTTCGGAAGCAGAACCACTGGTTTCATCTTTTGGCATAATGATATCTCCTAATACAGTGATGGTAGCCATTTCATGCTCATCGAAGAAGGTTGGTTCAGCATTGACTTTCACCAAATAATCTTTTTCTTCCTGCATTCTATCATCCAAATTAAATTCTGAAACAGTTGTCTTCTCGCTTTTACAAGCTTGTATTACAACGCCTGCAGAAACTGTTCCTAGGATTAATGCTTTAATGGATTTTCTTCTGTCCATGGTATAAATATTTATATATTTTGTTTTTGGTCGTGTGATGGTTGCTTCAAAAAATTTAAGCACCCTTCACACTTCTTTTTATTATTTTAAAAACAAAATCTACAGATTTTGTTTTTGTAACTGATCCAAAATGTATTCCGATGTACGCATCGATAATGCCAAAATAGTCCAAGTGATATTCTTGTCTGCTTGAGACGTAAATACAGAACCATCTACGCAAAATAAATTCTTACAATCATGCGCTTGTCCCCATGCATTCAATGGTGCAGTCTTTTTATCATTCCCCATACGCACTGTACCTGCTTCGTGAATGATATTTCCAGGATTGGATAAACCATAATTATTAGTGGCATCATCCTGATCACCCCATGTAATGACAGCGCCCATTTCGTGCATGATCTCACGGAATGTTTCTTTCATGTGTTTTGCTTGCTTGATTTCATATTCTGAATTCTTACAATTAAAATTTAAAACGGGAATACCATATTTGTCTACTACATCTGGGTCTATCTTACAATGGTTTTCAAAACGAGGCACTGCTTCTCCACGACCGCCCATACCTACACTCGCACCATAAAAGAAACGTACATCTTCTTTTAATGAACTTCCATATCCACCTTCTTCTTTCGTTTTTCCGTTCACTTGGAATTTGCCATTCAATCCTTGCGTACCCATACCAAAACCATAACCAGGTTGGCTCATCCCGCCCCAATATTCAATATGGTAACCACGTGGGAAATCTAATTTTTTATTATCCAACCACCATGGTGTATATACGTGCATCCCACCAACACCATCTTCGTTATAACGCTTACGACCCATTAAATTTGGAATCACACCACCCAATGCAGCACCGGTGGAATCATGTAAATAATGACCTACCACACCAGAACTATTAGCCAATCCGTTTGGATGTTTTTGTGATTTAGAATTCAATAACAAACGTGCGGTCTCACAAGTGCTTGCGCCAAGGATCACCACTTTGGCATTGACCTGATATTCTTGCTTATCCATTTTGTTCACGTAAGAAATACCTTTTGCTTTTCCTTCATTGTCTGTCAACACTTCACGCGCCATTGCTCCAGTAATCATATCTACATTCCCGGTCATCACTGCTGGTTTTACCAAGACAGATGAGGAAGAAAAATCACCATATACTTTACAAGAACGATTACATTGACCACAATAAAAACAAGCACCACGTTCGTCGTTAATTTTTTTAGTTAAAATAGATAAACGAGAAGGGATCACTGGGATGTTAATGCCAGTAGCTGCTTTCTTGAACATCAATTCATGTAAACGAGGTTTTGGAGGTGGTAAGAAAATACCATCTGGATCATTCTCTAAACCTTCATTCGTTCCGTACACACCAATCAACTGATCTATTTTATCATAATAAGGTTTAACATCTTCGTACCCAATTGGCCAATCATCTCCTAATCCGTCGATGCTTTTTCTTTTAAAATCTCTTGGGCCAAATCTTAATGAAATACGACCCCAATGATTGGTTCTTCCGCCCACCATTCTTGCTCTCCACCAATCAAAATGATCGGCGCCTTTTGTTTGCGTATAAGGCTCCCCCTCTATTTCCCAACCCCAAAAAGAGGCATCGAAATCGCCGAAGGGTCTCATTTTTGTACTGGCTCCACGACGAGGTGATTCCCAAGGATTTTTCATTTGAGAAGAATGCTTAGCAGGATCAAAATCTGGACCTGCTTCTAGTAAGCATACTTTCAAACCTGCTTTTGCTAAAACATATGCAGCCATTCCACCACCAGCACCAGAGCCCACTATGACTGCGTCATATGTTTTAGGTGCTACTTTAACTTGAAAATCAGACATAAAAGAATCGTTTTTCTAGTGATAATTTGAACTATGAATTTACTTGATTTTATCTATGGATGGATATTTTTTACAGGAATGTTTTGGGAAATAAAAAGGCCCCGTTGATAGGGGGAGATTTGAAAGCAAGCAAAAAATAAAAGGGCCCGATAAACGGGCCCTTTTAAAAATCATCAGAGGTAACAATTTCGAAGCCCTAACTTTCAAAGAAAGGGCTGAGAAATTTAACTACATCCCATGCTTGTTCCGCAGTTCAAGCATTTGTAACAAGTACCGCTACGAATAGTGATATGTCCACAAGTGCTACAAGCAGGCGCATCGCTTTGCATGCTCTTTGCTGCTGCAGTAATATTGTCCATTGAACCACCTTCGTTGACAGCAGCTACCACATTTGCTTTAGCGACTGGAGCAGGAGTAGCTGGAGCAGTTACGCGAATGCTACTCAATTCAGGCTTTCCCACAAGGGTGATATCTCCCTCCTCTCCTAAGTTCTCAACTGTAGGCTTATCTAATACATGTACTAAATCTGTTCTGCCTAAATATTCATAAGCTAAGGCACGGAAGATAAAGTCCACAATAGACGTGGTTGTTTTAATATTTGGATGATCCACCATACCTGATGGTTCAAATTTTGTGAATACAAACTTGTCAACAAACTCTTCTAAAGGCACACCATATTGTAAACCTACAGAGATAGAGATCGCGAAACAGTTCATTAAGCTACGAAGGGTTGAACCTTCTTTTGCTAAGTCAATGAATAATTCACCAACAGTGCCGTCATTGTATTCTCCTGTTCTTAAGAACAATACTTGACCACCAATGCGTGCTTTTTGTGTAAAGCCACGACGCTTAGCTGGTAAGGATTTGCGCTCAACAATACGAGATAATTGACGCTTCAATACAGTATCGGTTGAAGTTGTCATTCTCTTTTGTACTTCTTCTAATAATTCATCAACTGTTAAGTTACTCAAGTCCACCATTTGAGAAGTAGTTGCTTCTTCAGTTACTTCAGCAGTATCTGTTTTCGTTTTCTTATCAGATTTTGTAGATAATGGTTGGCTTAATTTAGAACCATCACGATAAATCGCATTTGCTTTTAAACCTAATTCCCAACTCATTAAATAAGAATCTGCAATTTCAGCTACTGTAGCTTCGTGTGGAAGGTTAATTGTTTTTGAAATCGCACCAGATAAGAATGGTTGACATGCTGCCATCATTCTAATATGCCCGTGTGCATGAATATATCTAACGCCTTTCTTACCATTTTTGTTGGCACAATCAAAGATGGACAAATGCTCGTCTTTCAATGCTGGAGCACCTTCTACAGTCATGGTACCACATACATAATCATTTGCTTCGTCAATTTGATCTTCGCTAAATCCTAAAGCTTCTAATAAACTAAAGCTCCAGTCTGCGAATACTTCTTCCTTGAATCCTAATCTTGTTAAACAAGCATCACCTAAAGTGAAACGATTGAAGATGAATCCAATTTCAAATGCTGATTTTGCAGCACCATTTAATTTATCAATTTCTTCTTGCGTGAAACCCTTAGCCAATAAACTTTTGTTATTGATATGCGGCGCACCTTCGAAGCTTGCATGACCTACTGCAAAGTTCACGATCGCATCATTTTGCTTCTGTGTATAGCCTAAATTCTTTAATGCTTGAGGCACTGATTGGTTGATGATTTTGAAATATCCACCACCAGATAATTTTTTGAATTTCACTAATGCGAAATCTGGTTCAACACCTGTTGTATCACAATCCATTACTAAACCAATCGTTCCAGTTGGTGCGATAACAGTTGTTTGCGCATTTCTGTAACCATATTTTTCTCCTAATTTAACTGCATCATCCCAAGCCTTTGTTGCAGCTTTTAATAAGTAGTCAGGCGTGAATTGTGCTTTAATACCTTGAGGCTTAATTTCAAGACCCACATAGGCATCTTCTGCATCATAAGCAGCGGCACGGTGGTTACGCATTACACGTAACATATCTTCTTTGTTCTCTTGATATCTATCAAAAGCACCTAAGAAGGAAGCCATCTCTGCAGATGTCTTATAGGCAATACCAGTCATGATTGCAGTGATTGCACCGGCAATACCACGTGCTTCTTCACTATCATAAGCGATACCACTTACCATCAACATAGAACCTAAGTTGGCAAAACCTAAACCTGTCGTTCTGTAGTCATAAGATAATTGCGCTACTTCTTTAGAAGGGAACTGCGCCATTAAAATAGATACTTCTAAAACAGTCTGCCATAATCTTGTTGTATATTCAAAACCTTCTACATCAAATGAATTATTTGATTCGTTGAAGAATTTTCTTAAGTTAACAGAAGCCAAGTTACATGCAGTGTTATCTAAGAACATGTATTCAGAACATGGGTTAGATGCATTGATACGACCACCTTTTGGACAAGTATGCCACTCGTTGATGGTAGTATCATATTGTGTACCTGGATCCGCACAACGCCAAGCAGCGTTTGCAATTTGCTCCCATACTTCTCTTGCTGGAATAGATTTCATCACACGACCATCGGTACGTGCTTTCAATTCCCAATTACCATCTTCAGACAATGCTTTAAAGAAGCTATTTGGAATACGTACAGAGTTGTTTGAGTTTTGACCTGAAACAGTTGCATACGCTTCTCCTTCATATCCATTGTCATAACCTGCAGCAATTAAGGCAGCAACTTTATCTTCCTCTTGAACTTTCCAGTTAATGAATTCTAATACTTCTGGGTGATCTAAATCCAAACAAACCATTTTAGCAGCACGACGTGTTGTACCACCAGATTTGATTGCACCAGCAGCGCGGTCTCCAATTTTCAAGAAGCTCATTAATCCGCTAGAAGAACCACCACCAGATAATTTTTCGTTGGCTCCTCTAATATGAGAGAAGTTTGTTCCAACACCAGAACCATATTTAAAAATTCTTGCTTCTCTTGTCCATAAGTCCATGATACCACCCTCGTTCACTAAATCATCACTCACACTCAAGATAAAACATGCGTGCGGTTGAGGACGCTCATAAGCACTTGTTGAACGCTTTAATTGCTTATCGGTTGGGTCTACATAGTAGTGCCCTTGAGCACCGCCAGTAATACCATAGCTTTCGTGTAAACCAGTGTTAAACCATTGTGGCGAGTTAGGCACACATGCTTGATTTAAAATACTATATACTAATTCTTCGTAAAATATTTGTGCATCATTTGTTGTTGTGAAATAACCATAACGCTCTCCCCATACTCTCCAACAATTAGCCATACGATGCGCTACCTGTTTGACAGTAGTTTCTCTACCCAAAGAACCATCGGCTTGAGGTACACCCGCTTTTCTGAAATATTTTTGTGCAAGGATATCCGTTGCAATTTGGCTCCATTGTTTTGGCACTTCCACATTCGTCATTTCGAATACTTTCTCTCCGTTCGGATTTTTGATTACACTATCTCTGTAATCATACTCGAACTGATCGAATGGACTCACGCCTTCGATGGTGAATTTGCGCTTAAACTCTAAGCCTTTTTTTGTTTTTGTGTTAGCCATGATCTTGGTCAATTTTTATATAGTAATTTCTGGGTTTCCGAGGCACTTTTGAAAAAGCAATACGGGTAGACGAAAATATAGTGCTCTGTTGAGACTTTCGCAACTGAAATATCAACAGGTGTGGAAAATTGATGTGAACAATTATAAACCCTCTACCCCTATTGAATTTGATGAATTATCCCCACTAAATGTTAGTTTCTTAAGAAAAAAAAGCTTGATTTATCGTTTTTTTTTGTAATAGATAAGTAAGTGGTGGATTGTATAGTTAAAATAGATAATTTTGTGCCAGATGAGAAACAAAGTATACCAAAATATCCTAGATAAAAAAACGAAACAACATAAGGCATTTGCTGTCTTAATTGACCCAGATAAGCTTGGTGGTGTTGATTTACAGAAGACAATTGACCTTGCTGTTCAATTCAAAGTAGACTTTATTTTTGTTGGAGGGAGTTTAGTGGTAACAGATACTTTAGACCAAGTAGTTGCTCAGATTAAACAAGCTTGTACCATTCCTGTGCTTCTTTTTCCAGGATCCCCAGACCAGATCACCCCAAAAGCGGACGCTTTATTGTACCTATCTTTGATCTCTGGACGCAATCCTGAATTACTCATTGGTCAACATGTTATTAGTGCTCCATTTGTAAGACAAAGCGGATTAGAGATCATCCCTGTCGGTTATATGTTGATAGATGGGGGGATGCCAACCACCGTCTCTTATATATCAAATACCAACCCTATTCCTGCGAATAAAAATGATATTGCTGCCTGTACCGCAATGGCTGGTGAAATGTTAGGCTTGAAGCTAATTTATATGGATGCGGGCAGTGGTGCAAAAAACGCCATTCCATCAAGCATGATCCAACAGGTTGCTAAGCATATACAAACACCTATCATCGTTGGAGGTGGTATCACGACTCCTGAAAAAGCTATTGAAAACTGTAAAGCTGGTGCAGATATTATTGTAATAGGAAATGCCATTGAAAAAGACCCTGCTTTAATTCAAAAGATCGCCGAGGCCATTCATAATTTGAATTAATCCAATTTAGAAGCTCATCATTTCTTTGAATTTCACCGTTTGACGTCGGCTAATCTCGATTTTTTCTCCTCCTTTTAATTCTACCAATAAGCCTCCATTAAAGTAGGGCTCTATTTTTTCGATCCAATGTAAATTGATAATGTGTTTTCGGTTGGCTCTAAAAAATACACGGTCATCCAATCTTTCTTCTAATGCATTCAATGATTTTAAGATGAGTGGCTTGTTGGTGGAGAAATATACTTTGGCATAATTACCAACACTTTCAAACAATCTAATCTCAGCTAATTTCACAAACCAGCAACGCTCGCCATCTTTTACAAAAACCTGATCCACTTCGGTCAATGGACCTCTACTCACACCCAATAAACTTGCTTGTTCTAGTGCAATTTCAGCTTGTAATTTTTGAATGGCATCTGTTAACCTTTTAGGATCGATTGGTTTTAATAAATAGTCCAAAGCATTCACTTCAAAGGCTTTCAAAGCAAACTCATCATATGCTGTAGTAAAAATAACGCGTGGTGATTTTTCAATTTCAGCCAATAAATCAAACCCAGTTTTGCCTGGCATTTGTATGTCTAAAAAAATAAGGTCTGGTCTTGATAAATCAATTTTCTCGATGGCTTCATCCACGTTGCTTGCTTCATCAATGATATTGATGTCTGGATGTTGCTCCAATAATTTTTTCAACTCATTACGAGCTAGTCTTTCGTCATCAATGATAATTGCTTTAATGGGCATGGGGTAGATTTAAACTATGAGGCAATTGGAATGATTAATTTGGCCATTACCAGGGTAGGTTCGCATTGATAGATTTCAAACAAAGCGTTTCCACGATATAAAATATTCAATCTATTTTTTGTGCTCTGTAAACCAAATCCATCACGACCCGTTTCCTGATCTAATACGCCAGTATTTTGAACCATCAGTACATGTTTATTATCATGGTAAGTAGAAATAATTTTGATCAAACAAATACCAGGCTGCTTACTTAAGCCATGCTTAATTGCATTTTCAACTAAAGTTTGCAACATCATGGGTGGCATTTGATTGGACAAGGTCTCAGGGTCTATGGCATACTCCACAACCAATCGATCTGCAAATCTGATATATTCCAATGCAAGGTAATCCTTGACAATATTTAATTCTTTTTCTAAACTTGTAACTTCGCTCTGGTCTGCTTGAATGCTGCTTCTTAAAATATTACTCAACTCTGTAATAGCTTGTCTTGCACGTTGTGGATCCTCATCTACCAATGCTCTAATACTATTAAGGGCATTAAAAATAAAATGCGGATTCATTTGAGATTTAATGGTCTTGAGTTGCAATTCCTTAATTAAACTTTCCAGCTTCACTTTTTGAATTGCTTCTGAATTGGTGAACTCAATATAATGCCATAAAATATAAATGGATACCCACACAAAAATGATGGGTGTATCAATCACCAGACTAATTAAAAAACGCCTTTCTAAACTCACTTTTCTGGAAGCGTCGTATAATTTTAAAATTTCGACTGCGTAACTGGTCAAAAAACTATAGGCACTTGCAAAAGTCAATAATAAAATTAAAAGCTGTCCCCATTTAAAGGTGGGCATTGGAGGATGCAATGACAATGCAAGCAGTGCTTTTCTAAACAAATGCGTCACAATGATGCCTAAAAAAACATTGGCCAATAAACGTGGGTAAAAAACAGTGCTTAGCTGTTTCTCTAGCATGTAAGAGAAAAAGATGATGGTAAGCCCATAAGTCATCCAACCTCCTATCTGACAGATCCAATAAATTGATTGATGTTTTTTCACCTTTCAAATTTAACCCCTATCATACGATATTGGGTTAATTTATTGGATTAAAGGTCAAATCTTCGTTTCATCGGCAATCTCAAATAAGATGCAACTTTTGGTTAATTTTTCTGTTATTAACTTACTTTTACAAGACTAAAATTTGAGCATGCTGATTGAGGCCGGACCATTATTAAAGAATATTGATACCCCAGACGACCTAAAAAAGGTTTCTAGAGAAAAATTACACCAGGTATGCGATGAATTACGTCAGTACATCATCGATATCGTGAGTGTGCATGGGGGTCATTTTGCTGCCAGCCTTGGCGTAGTAGAATTGAGCGTGGCATTGCATTATGTGTACAATACACCCTATGATCAATTGGTTTGGGACGTGGGACATCAGGCTTATGGACACAAGATTTTGACTGGTCGTAGAGATGCTTTTATTACCAACAGAAAGTACAAGGGACTAAGTGGTTTTCCTAAGCGTAGTGAAAGCCCATACGACACATTTGGTGTTGGTCACTCTTCAACTTCTATCTCGGCGGCATTGGGTATGTCCATGGCGGCTAAATACAAGGGTGAGAACAGGAAATCAGTTGCCATTATTGGAGATGGTTCTATGACAGCAGGGATGGCATTCGAGGCCATGAACCATGCTGGTGTTGCAGATAGTGATGTGTTGATTATTTTGAATGACAATTGTATGAGCATCGACCCAAATGTGGGCGCACTTAAAGAATACTTAACCGATATCAGTACCTCTCCAACCTATAATAAGTTTAGAGACGAGTTATGGGAGTTGATGGGGAAATTACCAATTGGTAAAACTTTTACAAGAGACATGGCATCTAAGGTAGAAGCTGGTTTGAAAGGGATGGTCTCAAAAAGTAGTAATTTATTTGAAGCACTTTCATTAAGATATTTCGGACCTATTGATGGCCATAATATTGCCAACCTTGTAGATACTTTAAAAGATTTAAGAGAAATCCCTGGACCTAAAATATTGCATATCCTAACTGTGAAAGGTAAAGGATATGAACTCGCAGAAAAAGACCAAACCAAATGGCACGCGCCAGGCTTGTTTGATAAATTGACTGGTGAGATTATTAAGAAAAAAATTGAGACGCCTCAGCCTCCAAAATACCAAGACGTATTTGGATTGACCCTTGTTGAATTAGCAGAAATGAATCCAATGATCATGGGCGTAACGCCTGCGATGCCAAGTGGCTCCTCTATGAAATTCATGATGGAAGCCATGCCAGACCGTGCATTTGACGTTGGTATTTGTGAACAGCATGCGGTGACTTTGAGTGCTGGTCTTGCGACACAAGGTGTGAAAGCTTTTTGTAATATTTATTCTTCTTTCATGCAACGTGCCTATGATCAAGTGATACATGATGTGGCATTGCAAAAATTACCTGTTATATTTTGTTTGGACCGTGCAGGATTGGTTGGTGAAGACGGACCAACCCACCACGGTTGTTATGATATTGCTTTCTTTAGATGTATCCCTAATTTAATTATTGCTGCACCAATGAATGAGCAAGAATTAAGGAACATGATGTATACTGCTCAATTAGCTTCAACAGATTTACCTTTTGTAATTCGTTATCCAAGAGGCGAAGGGGTGATGGTAGATTGGAAAAAGCCTTTCGAACAATTGGCTATTGGACAAGGACGCAGATTAAAAGAAGGTAAAGAAGTGGCGATTCTTACTTTTGGACACCCAGGCAACAACGCCCAAACTGCTATTCGCAATTTAAGACTAGAAGGCATTGATCCTGCACATTATGATATGCGTTTTGTAAAACCACTCGACGAAGCATTACTGCATGAAGTATTCCAAAATTATAAATTGGTTGTCACTGTAGAAGATGCAACAGTGGTAGGTGGATTAGGCTCTGCTGTGTTGGAATTCATGAATGCACATAACTACCATAGTCAAGTGCGCATTTTAGGTATCCCAGATACAATTGTAGAACATGGTTCTGTAAAAGAATTGCAACAAGAATGTCATTACGACGCCATTGCCATTGCCAATGCTGTAAAAAATCTTTTAGGAAAATCGGTGTTGGTAGAAGGATAATTAATTCAAACTAGGATCAAAATCTCCTTCTTCTTTTGGTGCGTCTGCAAATGAGCTTTGATCAAATTTTGTTTCGTAAGAATCTGTTTGTTCAATGTATCCAGGTTCTAAATCATCTTCCCTGTTTTCATTCCACTCTAAGATAAAATTATTGCGTCCTTCTCCTACCAATAATTTCATGTATTTCTGTTGTGCCAATTCTAAAATAGATAAGAACAAGAATAAAGCGTGTACACGGTCTTCACAAATATCAAATACTTTTTCAAAAGCAACTGTCTGTCCTTCTTTCACCATGGTAAGCAAATAAGTACGACTACCTTCCATAGTATAATTGTATCGAACAACCGTATGAACAGGTTTGTTTTGACGATCATGAACACGTAGCATCACTTTCTCAAAAGCCTTCATTAATTTAAATAAAGTGACTGTCTGCAATTCTGTTCCTTCTGCAGCTTCTTCTCCAACTAGTGACATTTCTTTTTGGATATTGCCACGCTTGAGCATCAGCATTCTCAATGCTTCTAAATCTGCCATTTGCACTGCAGCTTCTTTATACTTTTTGTACTCTAAAATTTTGTCAATTAATTCTTGTCTTGGATCAATCTCATTACCAGAAGCATCAATCTCTTTTCTTGGCAATAACATTTTTGCCTTGATGCGCATGAGTGTAGAAACGAATAAAATAAACTCACTACTTAATTCAATATTTAGCTTGTCTTGTCCATGTATAAAGTCCAAGAAATCTTGAATGATTTTTGTGATCTGGATATTATAAATGTCCATCTCGTCACGCTCAATAAAGAACAATAAAAGGTCAAAAGGACCTTCAAATTGGTCCACTTTAATCGAATAATTAGTATGCTGGTTCATCCTTGCAAAGAAAGTGATATTTATCCATTTTTTAGTCAAAATGCGCCATCTTTGTTCAAAACCAGCACGGATGCATCAGAAGTGGACCAATTGGCTTGTATTTGCCTTATTATCAATCGTATGGGGCAGTTCTTTTATCCTAATGAAAGAAGGTTTGAAGGCGTTTACACCTTATCATGTGGCTTCGCTCAGAATGCTTTTTGCAGGACTGGTTTTATTGCCATTTGCTATTAAGGCATTCCGAAAAATACCCAAAGACAAAATGGGTATTGTGATTGTTTCTGGATTGGTAGGTAATTTTATTCCTGCCTATCTTTTTTGCATTGCAGAAACTAGAATTGATAGCGCTTTAGCAGGTATTTTAAATTCACTGACACCTTTATTTACCATCCTTGTTGGTGTTGTGTTTTATAAGACGCAAACTACGACCGTAAAAATTTTAGGTATCCTAATTGGATTTATAGGATTGACATTTTTGCTCTTAACCGGGAAGGATATGCATTTTGACAATCTATCTTATGCTAGCCTTGTGCTCATTGCTACGATCATGTATGGAATCAATGTACATACTGTTGGGAGAAATTTAAAAGCCATTGGCTCCATACAAATTGCTTCAGTCGCTTTTTCTTTCTTAATTCTACCCAGCGCGGCCATATTATTTTTCACAGGTTTTTTTAATTATAATTTTAAGGATCCTCTTGTGATCCATAGCATACTCTCGAGTGCCGTTTTAGGGATGGTGGGAACGTCCATGGCCTCCATCTTGTTTTATTATTTAGTAAAAAAAGCAGGCATTTTATTTGGCTCAATGGTCACTTATGGTATTCCAATAGTGGCTGTGGTATGGGGTTTGATCTATGGAGAATCTTTGGCGCCTTTGCAAGTAGTTTGTCTTGGTGTAATTTTATTGGGCGTCTATATCGTGAATAGAGGACACTTAAATTGGAGGACTAAACAGTCATAATTTCTTTTTCTTTTGCTTCTAATTGTTTTTCGACCAAAGCGATATGCTTATCGGTTAATCCTTGAATGGTATCTTCTGCACCTTTGCAAATATCTTCGCTCATGCCGTCTTTTTGCAATTTCTTCACTTGCTCAATATGGTCTCTTCTGATATTGCGAATTGCTATTTTGCTTTGCTCTCCTTCTCCACCCGCCTTTTTTACCATTTCCTTTCTACGCTCCTCTGTCAATGGTGGCGTGAACAATCGAATATTGACGCCATCATTTTGTGGGGTGATCCCAATATTAGCGCCCATAATAGCTCTTTCAATTAAGGGCAACATATTTTTCTCCCAAGGCTGAATGCTAATAGTTCTTGCATCCAGTACTTGTACGTTTGCAATCTGACTAATTGGTGTAGGGGTACCATAATAATCCACGTTGACCCCTTCTAAAATAGAAGGCGAAGCTTTACCAGCGCGAATTTTGGACAATTCTATATCTAAGTGGTTGATGGCTTTTTTCATGCCATTTTCTGCTTCTGTACTTATTTTCTTTAATTCGTCTGACATAATTCAATGTTTTCGAAGACAAAGCTAATAAATCCTTGGTATTCTTCGCTTACCTTTTTTTATGGCACTAATTTTTCTATCTTTGTGGTAACGTTAAACCAAGATTATGTCAACAGCGGAATTAAATAGAACAGCTTCACAAGTAAGAAGAGATATCGTTAGAATGGTGCATGCACAACAAAGTGGTCACCCAGGTGGATCTCTTGGTTGTACTGATTTTTTAACCGCCCTTTATTTTAAAGTATTAAAGCATGATCCTGCTTTCAATATGGACGGAAAAGGAGAAGATCTTTTCTTCTTATCCAATGGACATATCTCTCCTGTATTTTATTCTGTTTTAGCTAGATCGGGCTATTTTGATATAAAAGAATTAGCCACTTTTAGAATGATCAATTCTCGTTTACAAGGTCATCCTACAACACACGAACATTTACCTGGCATTCGTATTGCAAGTGGTTCTCTTGGACAAGGCATGAGTGTGTCGATTGGTGCAGCTTTATCAAAAAAATACAATAGTGACGACCGTATCGTGTATTCTTTACATGGTGATGGTGAATTACAAGAAGGTCAAAACTGGGAGGCTATTATGTTTGCTGCGCACAATAAAGTAGACAATTACATTGCAACAATAGATGTAAACGGTCAACAAATTGACGGCCCATTGAGCAAAGTCTTGAATTTGGATAATTTAGAAGATAAATTCAAAGCATTTAATTGGACAGTATTGCATATGGATGGCCACAATATGGACGAGATAGTAGCTACTTTAGAGCACGCTAAAACATTGACTGGTCAAGGTAAACCAATTGTGATATTGATGAAAACCATCATGGGCAAAGGTGTTGACTTTATGGAAACAGGCCACGAATGGCATGGTATTGCACCCAATGATGCACAATTAGAAAATGCATTAGGACAATTGGAAATGACTTTAGGAGATTTTTAATTGATCTATATCTTATAAAAAAAGGGAAGCGTTGCTTCCCTTTTTTTATATCCTTATTAGCCTATTTTTTCAAATATGCGTCCGGCCGCTTTCTTTGCTGGTACCAATCCCGCAACAATCGCAATCAAAACAACTAAACTAATCACAGCTAGGTAGTCTGTCCAAATTGCTTTGACTGGATAATAGTCAATGACAAAACTTACACCTTGCAATTGGATAAAATGAAATTGTGTTTGTAAAAAAATTAAGCAAGAAGCAATCAATCCACCTATCAAAGCACCCGTCATGGCCATCACAATCGACAAGCTGAGAAATATTTTCTGAATCGTTCCAGCGGTAGCTCCCATCGCATGCAACACATGAATGTCTTTTTGTTTTTCCAACACCAACATGGTTAAAGCACCCACTAAATTAAAGGAAGCCACTATCATAATCAGTGCGAGGATCGCAAAAATAATCCATTTTTCTATTTGCATAATTTTATACAAGTCAGCATTCTGTTGGTATTTATTCTGCACTAAAAAACCTGGCCCAAGTAATTCTTGTATGGCTGTGACAATGTTTTTTTCTTTGTTTAAATCAATGGATAATTCCACACCCGAATATTGATTGGAATCCAAATCAAATAAATATTGTGCAAATTGATTAGCAGTAAAAACATATTGTACGTCAAATTCTTGTTGTACCGAGAATGCGCCAGACTGCACTGCTACCAAGTGATTCAGCTGATCCATTGATTTTAGAGACTTGCCAGATCGGCCCACTGCAATCAATTCCAATGATTCCCCCAAGTTCTCATTAAACAATAATAAATTTTCTTCGACACCAATGCCTAATACTAATTTAGGGCTATCCAAGCTACCCACAGAAAAGCTGCCTCGCTTTAAATATTGATTGACTTTATTAATGTGTATATAATTGGAATCCACCCCTTTTACAAACACCACCGTTTGATTTTCGTTGTGCACAAGGATTGCTTTGTTTTCAACAATGCCTGTGGCATAATGTACCCCAGGAATTTGTCTTAGCGCATTGAATTGTTGCGATGTTAACTGTGTAAATTTTGTGGCTTTAGGGACCACACGCAGGTCGGCATAGAAATCTGAATACAACCCATTTACAATTTCAGAGAAACCATTGGAAACACTTAAAATAGTGAGTAAGGCTGCAGTGCCAATGGCAATAGCAAAAACGCTGACCCATGCAATGAGTTGAATTGCCTGAAAGGAATATTTACCCCTAAAATAACGCCAAGCAAATAAAAAATGCAACTTATAGTGTTTTTAAAATCTCTTCCATTTTAAATACATAA
>JBILAW010000126.1:0-4780 GCA_044354025.1 Sediminibacterium sp. | reverse complement strand
CTTGACTTTTTGACTGATTTTTCTTATGTTCGCAGACAATTTAAAGCGTTACAAAAGTGAGATTAAAGTCATTAGAAATCAAGGGGTTCAAGAGTTTTGCTGATAAAACCATTATCAGTTTTGACGATGGTATAACAGGTATTATTGGGCCAAATGGTTGTGGTAAGAGTAACATCATAGATAGTATTAGATGGGTGATTGGAGAATCTAAGATTTCAGCACTAAGGTCTGAGAATTTAGATTCATTGGTTTTCAATGGTTCTAAGACTAGAAATGCAAGTAGCATGGCGGAAGTGAGTTTGACTTTCGATAATACCAAAAATTTATTACCTACAGAGTTTAGCACCATTACGGTGACACGTCGTTACTATAAAAATGGTGAGAGTGAATATCGTTTGAATGATGTGTCTTGTCGTTTAAAAGACATCCATAATTTATTCATGGATACAGGTGTGAGTACAGACAGTTATGCCATTATTGAATTGGGTATGGTAGATGACATTATCAAGGATAAAGATAATAGTCGTCGTAAAATGTTAGAACAAGCAGCTGGAATCACCATCTACAAGACAAGAAAAAAAGAAGCGAAGAATAAATTAGATGCGACAGAGCAAGACTTAGCGCGTATTGAGGACTTATTGTTTGAAATCAACAACCAATTAAAGACTTTAGAAAATCAAGCTAAGAAAGCAGAGAAATATTTTGAAATTAAAAAAGATTATAAGGAAACTGCGATTGAATTAGCCATTGCGTCATTAGAAGGCTTCAATTTAACCTATAAGGAATTAACAGAGCAACAAGAAACCGAAACAGATAAGAAATTCCAATTAGAAGCAGGCATCGCATTAGAAGAAGCAGCACTTGAACAAGAGCGTGTGGTGTTTATTGAGAAAGAAAAGGGCTTACAAAGCATGCAACATGAGTTCAATGATATGCTGCAGCATCTGAGAATAAAAGAAAATGATAAAAGTTTAGCTGCGCAACGTTTAGATTATTTAAATGACAAAGAAAAAGGGCTACAAGAATTCTTAGAGCGTGCAGAAGGACAATTAAAAACCATTGGAGATTCTATAGAGTATACCAAATTACAAGTCATTGAGGAAGAAAAAATTTACAATGATTTCAAAAATAGGGTAGATCAATCACATATTGAATTAACCAATAAACGCACACAATTCGACGACCAACGTGGTGTATTGGATGGCTTGCGTCAACAATTTGGTCAAATACAAAGAAATCAATTTGAGGCAGAGAAGAAAGTGGCGGTATCGGATACTTCGATTCAAAACATTCAAAGAAGCCAGCATCAATTAGATGAGGAGCAATTGCATAGAGCTGAACAAGTAGCAGCACTCACAACACAATTAGCAGCTAAAGAATCGGAATTGGCTGCAAGCAAAGCCCATTTAGCTGACTTACAATCGCAAAATGAAAAAGCAAAAGCGAGTATTTTTGAAACCCAAGAAGAACTTGAGCAACTCAGATCAAAATTAGCTGAACAAGCTAGGATTTTAGATGCTAAGAAAAACGAATACGATTTATTAAAAAGTTTAGTGGACTCAATGGATGGCTATCCAGAAAGCGTTAAATTCTTACATAAGAATACTGGCTGGAACCACAATGCGCCAATCCTCTCTGATATATTATATGTTCAAGAGGCATACCGTACTGCAGTTGAAAATGTATTAGAACCCTATTTAAATTATTACGTCGTGAATGATTTAAAGGAAGGGATGCAAGCAGTGCATTTATTGGATGAAAACAAAAAAGGGAAGGCGAATTTCTTTTTATTAGATCAACTAGCTGGCGCTAAAGCAGAATCTGCTCCATCCAACACCATTGCAGCTTTATCTGTGATTGAGATTGATCCAAAATATGCTGCTCTTGCAAATCATTTATTGGGAAATGTATTTATTGCCGAAAATGAAGCTACTCTAGAAGCTGCTACTACAGGAATGATTTTAGAGAAGACTGGAAAGTATGTAAAAGGGAAGTATACATTAACTGGTGGTAGCGTTGGATTATTCGAAGGAAAGAAAATAGGCCGTGCAAAAAATTTAGAGAAATTATTAGAAGACATTCAATCACAAGAAACGGTGGTGAATACATTAAAATCGCAAATACAAGTTCAACACGAATCGGTTTTACAGTATAATGAATTGTTGAAAGAGCAAGAAATTAGAACGACAGAACAAAATGTAAATCATTTAATCAATGATGTTTTTGCCAATAAGAATCGATTAGAAAACTTACATTCTGCGCAGGTTGCGGCAGTCGCTAAGTTGGCAGAATTAGCAGAAAAAATTGCACAAGAGCATGCCCTTATTGGGGACACTAGAACTCAATTGGTTGAATTGAATACTTCATTACAAGCAACTCAAGCTCAATTAGAGGCTATTGAATTGGCATACCAAGCTGCAGAGCAAGCGTATCATTTAGCATCTGGCGAATTCAATGAGATGAACTTACAGTTAACGAAGCAACAAAGTAAAATTGAAGCTTTACAACAAGAAGTGATTTTCAAAGACAATCAGTTGAATGACTTACATACGCAAATTCAATCCAATACGACACAGTTGACAGAAGCATCTTCTGCCATTGTAGAAAGTAGTACTGAAATAGCAGCTATCGATACTGCTTTGGTTGAACTTTTGAGAAACAAAGAAGCAGAAGAGTTGAAATTGAACGAAGCAGATCAAGCCTACTATTCACTAAGAACTGCCTTACAAGAAAAAGAAAGTACTTTAAGACTTCAGATAAAGTCTAAGGAATTAATGGATCAGTTGATCAATGAGATTAAGGATAAATTAAATAATTTAAAACTACAATTGGCTGGAACCAAGGAGAGATTAAGTGTAGAGTTTAAAGTAGAATTAGAAGAAATTTTAGATTTAGGAAGACAAACCGAAGCGACTCTTGAAGAACTTCAAGCAGATGTTGAGAAGATGAAGAAGCGTTTGGAGAATATGGGTGAAGTGAATCCAACTGCGATTGAGGCTTACACGGAGATGAAAAAACGTTATGATTTTATCTTAGAACAAAAGAATGACTTAGTCACTGCGAAGGAAAGTTTAATGTTAACAATACAAGAAGTAGAAGCAACTGCCAATCAAGCCTTCTTAGAAACATACAATGCTGCAAGAGAGCATTTCCAAAAAGTATTTAAAGCATTGTTTACAGAAGAAGATTCTTGTGACTTAATTTTAGTAGATCCTACTAACCTTTCAGAAACTGCAGTAGAGATTGTGGCAAAGCCTAAAGGCAAGCGTCCATCTTCTATCACACAGTTGAGTGGAGGAGAACGTACTTTAACTGCAACCGCAATGTTATTTGCAATTTACTTAATTAAGCCAGCACCATTCTGTATCTTGGATGAGGTAGATGCGCCATTGGATGATGCCAACATCGGCAAGTTCACACAAATGATTCAGAAGTTCTCTGATAACTCTCAGTTTATCATTGTAACCCACAATAAGCAAACAATGAGTGCAGTGGATGTGATTTATGGTGTGACCATGCAAGAGCCGGGTGTAAGTAAATTAGTGCCTGTGGATTTCAGGAATTTAACAGCATAATTCAAATTGCAGTAATGCAAATCATATAGCTTTAGCGTCCTCGTTAGCAATTTCGGGGGCGCTTTTTAATTTTAAATTAGCACAATTGATTAAATCAGTACTCCTATTATTCATTGCATGCTTTATATGCTACCTGCCTTTTAGTAGGACACCTGATTACTTTGATAGTGACATCACTCCAGCGTTAATTGAAGCAAAAAATGGGGACGTCTTTGCTGTATTTCAAGAATCAGGAAAGCAATATCAAGTGGCCTTAGACCCATTGATCTACCAATCAAAAATTGGTACAAGAATCGAAATAAGGTATGAACTAAGTGCACCTCAACATGCAAAACTCAATCAAGTAATAGGGTATTGGTTGGAGCCAAAAGAAGTTCTAGGTGCTGTTTTAATCTTGATTGTCTTACTCATTGCCGCCTACGCCACAACACATCGTCCAGATGCTGCATCTTTAAAAGAGCAGATAGAGTTTAAGAAAGAAGATACAGGAAAGTATATTTGAATAATTAGAATTAATACTATTCCGTAGCGATCGTTCGAGCAAAGCGAGCGAGAGCCTAGGGATAGGTATTTATTCTAATTTTATATTTCAAATGATTATTTAGCGAGGATGCGCTTGATGTCTTTGTCGATATCGCGGTTCTTGATGGTTTCGCGTTTGTCGTATTCTTTTTTACCACGGCCGATTCCAATTTCCATTTTAGCATAATGCTTTTCATTGAAAAAGATGCGCAGTGGCACAATGGTAAATCCTTTTTCTTTGGTTTGTGCCTCAATCTTTTTTAGTTCTCTTGCAGTTAACAATAATTTTCGATCGTGTACTTCGATATGGTTATTCTTATTGCCATGAGAGTATGCGTTGATGAATAAAGACCTTACCCATAGTTCGCCTTTATCAAAAAAACAGAAAGAATCGTTGAAGCTGACTTTGCCAGCACGAATAGATTTTACTTCGGTACCCATCAATACAATGCCTGCCACATATTTATCTTCTATCTGGTAGTTGAAATAGGCCTGCCTATTGTTTAATTCTATTGTCTTTGGTGCTTTCGCCATAAAAAATATCCCGATGTGCTAGACCGGGATACAAAAGTACTATTTAAAATTGATTTCTTTTTGGCATTAACTTCTGAACATAAAAGCAACTTCTGACAATTTTTGCTTCAGTTCTTTTCTATCCACTATAAAATCAAGGAATCCATGTT
>JBILAW010000125.1:0-4838 GCA_044354025.1 Sediminibacterium sp. | reverse complement strand
TAAGTACTTTTGCTGCAATGAACACGCCTAAAAGATATTTGATTACAGCAGCACTTCCTTATGCAAATGGTTTAAAGCATATTGGCCATTTAGCAGGTGCTTATTTACCAGCCGACATCTATGTTCGCTATTTAAAAGCGCAACAAAGGGACGTTGTTTTTGTATGTGGAAGTGATGAACATGGAACGGCTATTCCTATTCAAGCAACCAAGGAGGGCACCACCGCTCAAGCCATCATTGACAAATACCATCCCATCATTGAACAGAATTTCAAGGACCTGGGAATTGCCTTTGATATTTACCATAGAACAAGCGACCCGTTGCACCATGCAACTGCATCTGAATTTTTCAAAAACTTAGAAGCAAAAGGGGACTTAGAAACAAAAACTTCGGAACAATATTTTGACGAAGCAACGAATACTTTTTTAGCAGATCGTTATATCAAGGGCACTTGTCCAAGTTGCGGTCATAAAGAAGCTTATGGCGATCAATGTGAAAAATGTGGCAAGACTTTGAGCCCCGAAGAATTGATCAACCCGGTGAGTACCTTAAGTGGTCAAGCACCCATTAAAAAAGTAACATCGCATTGGTATCTGCCATTAAATAGACATGAGGATTTTTTACGCGAATGGATTTTAAAAGAGCACGCGCATGATTGGCGACCTGCAGTAGTAGGTCAGTGCAAAAGCTGGATTGACGGCGGTTTGCAAGCTAGAGCAGTCACCCGTGATTTAGATTGGGGCATTAAAGTACCTGTGCCAGGTGGTGAAGGAAAAGTATTATACGTTTGGTTTGACGCACCCATTGGTTACATTAGTGCGACCAAACAATGGGCTATCAATAATAATAAAGATTGGACGCCTTATTGGAATGATAAGGATACAAAATTGGTACACTTTATTGGTAAAGACAATATTGTATTCCATTGCATCATCTTCCCTGTGATGTTGAAATTGAATGGGCATATTTTACCAGAGAATGTGCCAGCCAATGAGTTCATGAATTTAGAAGGTGATAAGATGAGCACTTCTAAAGGATGGAGTATCGAGATGGATGATTATACCAACAAATGGATTAAAAAAGAAAATGGTGGAGACGGACTTGCGGATAGCTTGCGTTTTTATTTAACTTCTATCGCGCCTGAATCAAAGGATAGTGAATTTACTTGGAAAGGTTTTCAAGAATCTGTAAATGGAGAATTAGTAAGCATCTTCGCGAATTTTGTGAATAGGACTTGGGTCTTGATGCATAAACTATGCAATGGCAAAGTGCCTCCTTTTCATACCGATTTAATTAATGCAGAAGCGGCAAGCGATAATGCAACAGATAGCTTTAAGGGCATGATGGATGCGGTGAAAGTATCTAAAGAAAAGATCACCAATTTATTAGAGCAATATAAATTTAGAGAAGCACAATTTGAGTTGATTGACCTTGCAAGAAAAGGTAACCAATACATGCAAAAGCAGGAGCCATGGATTGTTGCTAAGACATTGGACCAAAATCCAGATGCACAAAGAATCATTGACAATACCATGCATGCTTGCTTGCAATTATGTGCTAACCTAGCAATTCTTGCACAACCTTTCATTCCATTTACTGCCAAGAAAATGTGTTACATGATGAAAGTGGTAGACAAAATGTTAGAATGGGAGAATGCAGGAAAATTTGATTTATTAAAAGTAGGTTACACCTTACGTGCGTCTGAATTACTTTTTAGAAAAATAGAGAACGAAGAAATTGATGCAGAATTAGCACAGTTACAAGCCAATGTAGCTGCTAAAAAAACAACTATGGAAAACACAAGTACCGAAAATCCAAAAGACAATAGCCTTAAACCAGAAATCGTGTTTGATGATTTTGGTAAAATAGATTTACGCGTAGGCACCATCATTGAAGCCAAGAAAGTAGAAAAAGCAGATAAATTATTAGAGCTATTGGTAGACCTTGGATTTGAACAAAGGACCATCCTATCTGGTATTGCAATGCATTTTAAACCCGAAGAGATTGTGGGCAAGCAAGTCACTATTGTTGCGAATTTAGCACCAAGAAAAATGCGTGGTCTAGAAAGCAAGGGCATGATCTTAATGGCCGAAGACGCTGCTGGAAAATTATACTTTGTGAGCCCGAGCGAAGCAATCGCTGCAGGAAGTACTATTTCGTAGATTTAAATACATTCTTTTAATTCTTTCTCTGTATAAGCTAATCCATGATGTTTCAACACATCATCAGGTACACCCTGCCATTGATTGGGCACATTCCCCATATAGCCAAGGTCTTTTACGCCAATCTCTGATGTATAATAAGCAGTAGTGACTAAGTCTCTCATTTTATTAAAAAAGCTGACACCCTGTGCTACTTCTGGCTTTGCTTTTTTAGGATAAGCAATTTCATCTACAATGCCTATTTGTTGTGCGCTTGTGCAGCTCACAAAAGATTTTCCATGCTTATTGAAACTATGCAAGTCCAACCATCTTAATCCTCCTCTCACTGGTACTTGATGCTCGGGCATATCTTTAACAATGAATTCAATGAACTCTGGGACTTTCGCTTCAGAAGCAGAACCACTGGTTTCATCTTTTGGCATAATGATATCTCCTAATACAGTGATGGTGGCCATTTCGTGCTCATCAAAGAATTTTGGTTCAGCGTTTACTTTCACCAAATAATCTTTTTCTTCCTGCATGCGGTCGTCCAAATTAAATTCAGAAACAGTTGTCTTCTCACTTTTACAAGCTTGTATTACAACGCCTGCAGAAACTGTTCCGAGGATTAATGCTTTAATGGATTTTCTTCTGTCCATGGTATTTTGAATTAAAAAATTAAATATTTTGTTTTTGTAACTGATCCAAAATGTATTCTGATGTGCGCATTGACAATGCCAAAATGGTCCAGGTAATATTCTTGTCTGCTTGAGACGTAAATACAGAACCATCTACACAAAATAAATTCTTACAATCATGTGCTTGTCCCCATGCATTCAATGGTGCAGTTTTTTTATCCGAACCCATACGCACTGTACCTGCTTCATGAATAATATTCCCAGGATTGGATAAGCCATAATTATTTGTGGCGTCATCCTGATCACCCCATGTAATCACAGCACCCATTTCGTGCATGATTTCACGGAATGTTTCTTTCATGTGTTTTGCTTGCTTGATTTCATATTCTGAATTCTTACAATTAAAATTTAAAACTGGAATGCCATATTTATCTACTACATCTGGGTCTATCTTACAATGGTTTTCAAAACGAGGTACTGCTTCTCCGCGACCACCCATACCTACACTCGCGCCATAAAAGAAACGAACGTCTTCTTTTAATGAACTACCATATCCACCTTCTTCTTTCGTTTTCCCGTTCACTTGGAATTTACCATTCAATCCTTGTGTACCCATACCAAAGCCATAACCAGGTTGGCTCATACCACCCCAATATTCGATATGGTAACCACGTGGGAAATCTAATTTTTTATTATCCAACCACCATGGTGTATACACGTGCATACCTCCCACACCATCTTCGTTATAACGCTTACGACCCATTAAATTTGGGATCACGCCACCCAATGCAGCACCTGTAGAATCATGTAAATAATGCCCTACCACACCAGAACTATTAGCCAATCCGTTTGGATGTTTTTGTGATTTAGAATTCAACAACAAACGTGCCGTCTCACAAGTGCTTGCGCCAAGGATCACCACTTTTGCATTGATCTGGTATTCTTGTTTATCCATTTTGTTCACGTAAGAAATACCTTTTGCTTTTCCTTCATTGTCTGTCAACACTTCACGCGCCATTGCACCAGTGATCAAATCTACATTCCCTGTCATCACTGCTGGTCTTACCAAGACAGATGAAGAAGAAAAATCTCCGTAGACTTTACATGAACGATTACACTGACCACAATAAAAACAGGCGCCACGCTCATCGTTTATTTTTTTGGTTAAAATAGATAGACGAGAAGGGATCACTGGGATATTAATACCAGTAGCCGCTTTCTTAAACATCAATTCGTGTAGTCTTGGTTTTGGAGGTGGTAAGAAAATACCATCTGGATCATTCTCTAAACCTTCATTCGTTCCATACACACCAATTAATTGATCTATTTTATCATAATAAGGTTTCACATCTTCGTATCCAATTGGCCAATCATCTCCTAAGCCGTCGATGCTTTTTCTTTTAAAATCTCTTGGACCGAATCTTAATGAAATACGTCCCCAGTGATTGGTTCTTCCTCCCACCATTCTTGCTCTCCACCAATCAAAATGGTCTGCACCTTTTGTTTGCGTATAAGGCTCGCCATCTATTTCCCAGCCCCAGAAAGAGGCATCAAAATCGCCGAAGGGTCTCATTTTTGTACTGGCTCCACGACGAGGTGATTCCCAAGGATTTTTCATTTGAGAAGAATGCTTCGCAGGATCAAAATCTGGACCAGCTTCTAGTAAGCATACTTTCAATCCGGCTTTTGCTAAAACATATGCAGCCATTCCACCACCAGCACCAGAACCCACTATGACTGCGTCATATGTTTTAGGTGCTACTTTAACTTGAAAATCAGACATAAGAGAATCGTTTTTCTAGTGATAATTTGAACTATGAATTTACTTGATTTTATCTATGGATGGATATTTTTTACAGGAATGTTTTGGGCTGTGGGAAATAAAAATTCCCACCCGTTTACGGGGTGGGAATTATAAAAAAATTATGGATGGATGGGAAACAATAATCCCCACCGTTTCGGGTGGGGATTAAAATCATCAGAGATTAAAATTTGGAGGACCTAACTACATCCCATGCTTGTTCCGCAGTTCAAGCATTTGTAACAAGTACCGCTACGA
>JBILAW010000027.1:0-16276 GCA_044354025.1 Sediminibacterium sp. | reverse complement strand
AGTATAAAACCAATTTTTGCCCTTTAAAATCGGCGATTGAGACCGTTTTGCCGTGTTGATCGGCTCCTTTGAATGCTGGTGCCTTAGCCCCTTCTTTAATAACTGCCATAACATGTTGTATTGTGGTGAAGATACGAATTAAAAAGGAGAAAATTGTTTCACTTAAAATGGACCGAATGCAGCCAAAAATTAATAGATTTGCACAATTTATATTTTTGTAGCCATGCCAAGAGATATTACCATCAAATCCATTTTAATTGTAGGTTCTGGACCCATCATTATTGGACAAGCCTGCGAGTTTGACTATTCCGGATCACAAGCCGCTCGATCATTGAGAGAAGAGGGTATCAAAGTGATTTTGATCAATAGCAATCCAGCTACCATCATGACAGACCCAATGATGGCGGATAAGGTTTATTTATTGCCATTAACGATTGAAAGTATAGAGCAAATATTACAAGAAAATCAAATCGACGCAGTCTTGCCGACCATGGGAGGACAAACTGCATTGAACTTGTGTAAGGAAGCAGACGAATTAGGTATCTGGGCGCAATACAATTGTAGAATGATTGGGGTGGATGTGGCCGCAATCAACACAGCAGAAGACAGAGAATTATTTAGACAATTGATGGTGAAGATTGGTATTGCAGTAGCACCAAGTAGGGTTGCCAATAGTTTTTTAGAAGGAAAAGAATTTGCACAAGTAATAGGGTTTCCATTGGTGATTCGTCCATCTTTTACTTTAGGAGGAACAGGTGGCGGATTTGTGCATGACGCAAGTGAATTAGACGCTGCATTAGAAAGAGGATTGAAAGCTTCCCCAATGCACGAAGTATTGGTAGAGAAAGCAGTGTTAGGATGGAAAGAATATGAATTAGAATTATTAAGAGATCAAGCGGATAATGTGGTGATTATATGTACTGTTGAAAACCTGGATCCAATGGGTGTGCACACAGGAGATTCTATCACTGTCGCACCAGCAATGACTTTAAGTGATACTGCTTTTCAGGACATGCGTAATAAAGCGATGTTGATGATGCGAAGCTTAGGCAATTTCTCAGGTGGATGTAATGTGCAGTTTGCGCAAAATCCAATCACAGAGGAATTGATAGCAGTGGAAATTAATCCACGTGTGTCTAGGTCTTCTGCATTGGCATCCAAAGCAACGGGTTATCCTATTGCAAAAATTGCAGCAAAATTGGCCATCGGATACCATTTAGATGAATTAAAAAATCAAATCACACAAACCACTTCGGCTTATTTTGAACCAGCATTGGATTATGTAATTGTAAAAGTACCAAGATGGAATTTTGATAAATTCAAAGGTGCCAACGATACATTAGGATTACAAATGAAGAGTGTGGGAGAAGTGATGGCGATTGGAAGAAGTTTTACAGAAGCCATTCAAAAAGCATGTCAATCTTTAGAGAACGAAGCAATTGGACTAGGCTATTATGGAAAAAGTTTAATGAAGAACGAAGAATTGATGGAGTATATCAAGACTCCAAAATGGGATCGTATCTTCAGAATCAAAGATGCATTGATGCAAGGCTCTACGGTTAGATCTATTGCAGCAGCAACAGGGATTGACAATTGGTTCTTATACCAAATCAGAATCATCTGTGATATAGAAAAAGAAATTGCAAAGTATGAACTTGCGACTTTACCAACTGAGACATTGAAGGAAGCAAAGAAGCATGGCTTTAGCGATTTACAAATTGCCAAAGTATTACAAGGCAATGTGTCTGACGACGAGGTCTATGAGAAAAGAAAAGCATTGGGCATCACCAGGGTATACAAAATGGTAGATACTTGTGCTGCAGAGTTTGAAGCAAAGACACCTTACTTCTACTCTACTTTCGAAAACTAGGACGAACCAAATGCATTAGAATTAAAAATTCAATTTGCTAAAAAATAATTTATTACAAAGCATAACCTCACTAATATGAACGCAAAAGATATCGTAGTTCAAAACGAAAAAGAAACAAGAGCAGGATTTGGAGATGGTATTTTAGAAATTGCTAGAGAAAATAAAAACGTCGTGGTCTTGACTGCAGACTTAGCAGGTTCTTTTAAATTAGGACCATTGATGAAAGAATTACCAGAGCGTTTCATTGAAGTAGGTATTGCAGAAGCCAATATGATTGGTATTGCAGCAGGCTTAACCATTGGTGGCAAAATCCCCTACACCACTACTTTTGCTGGATTTAGCACAGGTCGTGTATATGATCAAATTAGACAAAGTGTTGCCTACTCAGATAAGAATGTAAAAATTTGTGCATCGCATGCAGGATTAACTTTAGGTGAAGATGGTGCAACACATCAAATATTAGAAGACATTGGATTAATGAAAATGTTGCCAGGCATGACCGTGATTGTACCATGTGATTATAACCAAACGAAGGCTGCAACAAAAATGATTGCAGGCTATGAAGGTCCAGTGTACTTAAGATTCGGTCGACCAAAATGGCCCAACTTCACCAAAGAAGATGGCTCTGATTTTGTCATTGGTAAAGCACAAATTTTAGCAGAAGGAACAGATGTAACGATTGTAGCATGTGGACACCTTGTATGGAAATCGATTGAAGCAGCAAAGCAATTAGAAGCAGAAGGGATTAGTGTAGAAGTGATCAACTTGCATACCATTAAACCATTTGACGAAGCAGCCATTCTCAAGAGCTTAAAGAAAACAGGATGCGTGGTGACTGCCGAAGAGCATAACGTCATTGGTGGTATGGGAGATGTGGTCGCACAAGCAGCTGCAAAACATTATCCAGTGCCTGTAGAATTCATTGGCACACAAGATACATTTGGAGAGAGTGGTACACCAACTCAGTTGTTAACTAAATACGGATTGGATGCAGTGAATATTGTTGCTGCAGCAAAGAAAGTGATGTCAAGAAAGAAGTAGACCTTTTAAGATTACAAAAGAACCAGATTAATGAAATCACTCCAAACTTGAGGTTTCAAATTGATACCTCAAGTTATAGAGGTATGATAAATAATAAACTAAGGCGCTAGTCTTACTTTCACCCAATGTCCATTATCATGTAAACTATATTGAAGGCGATCGTGTAAACGAGAGCTACGTCCCTGCCAGAATTCTATTTCTGTCGGATGAATGATATACCCACCCCAATCTGGAGGCAAAGGAATGATGCTTTCTTTAAATTTCTCCGTGTTTTCTGCAACAAGGTCTTCTAAGAATGTCCTGTCAGGAATGATTCTACTTTGTGGTGAGGACCATGCACCCAATTGACTACTCACAGGCCTAGAATGAAAATAAGTTTCACTTTCTTCTTTACTAATTTTTTTGATGGTCCCTGTAATGCGTACTTGACGTTCCAACTCTTTCCAGAAAAAATTCATGGCTACATGAGGATGCGCATCTACCTGCAACCCTTTTGCAGATGCATAATTGGTGAAAAATACAAAACCTTCTGGGGTGTAGCCTTTTAATAACACCACACGAGAAGCAGGAGCGCCATTGGCTTTCACCGTTGACAATACAAAAGCATTCACTTCGTCAATATTGCTTTCAATGGCATCGTTCCACCAAATAGTGAATTGATCCATTGGATGTTCCATGCTCGTAGCTTCATCCAAAGAAGCTAATTGGTAGTCGCGACGGATATCAGCAATAGCTCTATTCATAAAAATGTATTTAAAATAAAATTAAACATTATTGCGCAGTATCCCTTACAGACTTAGTCGCATAAATGATATTCACAACCGAAAGTAATAATAACATACCCACTAATTGATGCAATTGTGCCATCCATTCAAAATTTCCCCATACCCCAGGAATAATGTTTTTACTAGTCAACACCGAAAAGATACCTAATATCACTTGCAGTAGCACAATATATAAAGGTAATGTCTTGACATTACTCCAAAATAGGTTCCCTTGAATTTTGCGCATTTGAGCGACCCAATAAACAACTACTGCTAATAAAATATACGCCAAGCCACGATGCACAAAATGAATCCAAGTGGTATTGTCAATCGCATTTAAGAAGAAGTTTTCCTTGCCCATTAAATGTGTAGGCACCCACTCCCCATTAATAGTTGGCCAAGTGCTCGCTACATTTGCTGCTTTATGTCCTGCCATTAAAGCGCCATAGATCAATTGCAAAAACAACAACCCAAGAATAAACCATGCCCAAACTCGAAATCCTTTCATACTAGATTGCGCTTCAGCGCTTAAATGTGCTGAAGTAACAGGTTTCACTTTTAACGAGAGCGCAAACCAATAAGTATAAGATAGTAAACCCAATGCAAAAATAAAATGCAATGCTAAGCGTGTTGGTTTTACATACACCGCATCCCCTTCTAATCCACTTGCTACCATGATCCAACCAATCCCACCTTGTAACGCACCCAATAAAAATAAAATCACCAAGGGGCGAATCATGGCAGGTTGAAAATATTTTTTTAGGATGAAATAAATAAATCCAAAAGCAAATACTAAACCAATGATACGTGCCCATAAACGGTGAAACCATTCCCAAAAAAAGATGAACTTAAAATTATCAATCGAAAATTCAAAATTCAATAATTGAAATTGTGGCGTCGTTTTATATTTTTCAAACAACAACTGCCAAGCAGCTTGATTCATTGGAGGTAAAGTGCCAGTCACCACGTCCCATTCTGTAATAGACAAGCCACTACCAGTTAAACGTGTAATCCCACCAAGGGCGATTTGTACAATGGTCATAGCCACGCCAAGGATCAACCAATTGGCAACAGCACGGGATTTCTTGTCTTGTAATTCCATAGATAAATTAACTTCTAACTACTTCAATATTGTATAGGACCTAAGCATTTTAATACTTATACAAAGTTACTAAGTAAATCTTCAAGGAAGTCGAATTCAAAGCAATAATCACCAGCATAATTAGGATTGATTTTACTTTGTAAAAAAGAATAAAGGGATCTAGTAAAGATCTTGAACAAAATTGATCAAGGATCAAGTGGACAGTATCAATTGACTTTGATATATTTGAACCTACTAAAAGCATAGCATTGCCTAAACTCCTTAATTACTATCAAGCCGACAATCTGGAAGCTGGCTGCGACGAAGCAGGCAGAGGTTGTTATGCCGGACCGGTCTTTGCCGCAGCAGTGATTTTGCCAAAGGATTTTTACCATCCTTTAATCAATGATAGCAAGAAATTAAGTGAAAAGCAAAGAGCAATATTGGCTCCCATCATTAAAGAAGCAGCAATCGCATGGGCGATTGGCAGTCAGACTCCGGCTCAAATTGATGAGATCAATATCTTAAAGGCGAGTATAAAGAGTATGCACCTGGCACTCGATCAATTAAAAAAACGCCCACAATTTATTGCGGTGGATGGGAACAGATTTTACCCTTATAAAAAAATACCGCACCAAACCATCATTAAGGGCGATGGGCTATATGCCCATATAGCCGCTGCCAGTATCCTTGCAAAAACCGCTCGTGATGAGTATATGATTGAGTTGCACAAAAAGTACCCGCAGTATGGATGGGACCAGAATAAAGGATACGGCACTGCTGCGCATCGCGCAGCCATCACCCTTCATGGGCTTTGTGATGAACACCGAAAAAGTTTCAAGATTTAGTTGAATGAATTTAATTCCCCACAAGGTCAAATTTTCTACTCTGAACTAATAGTCCCAAATGCCTGCACCTTGGCGAATAACTTCGTAATGATCCGTCGTGCAATCCACCACTGTCGAAGGCGTGACGCCTCCTATTCCCCCGTCAACCACCATATCAATTTGATTGCCCCAGTTCTCATAAATAATTTCGGGATCGGTGTATTCTTCCACTTCCTCCCCCGGAAAACTCGTCGACAAAATTGGATGCCCCAATGTTTTGATGATAGAGAGTGCAATTAAATTATCTGGGATTCGAAGCCCGATATTTTTTTTCTTAGACTGTAAAATTTTAGGCACTTCTTTACTAGCAGGTAAAATAAAAGTGAATGGTCCAGGCAATGCTTTTTTTAAAATGCGGAACAAACTATTGTCAATACTCTTTGCATATAAACTTAAGTCACTTAAATCCGCACAAATAAAACTAAGGTTTGCTTTCTCAGGATCCACTTTTTTTATGACACAAATTTTCTCAATCGCATCCTTATTTAAGATAGAACAGCCCAATCCATAAATGGTATCTGTGGGATAAGCAATGATACCGCCAGATTGCAGGCAATCCGCTACCATCGCTAATTGTCTAGGTTGTGGATGCGTGGGATGAATTTGTATTAGCATAAAGTTGATAGGTATAAATAACCATTTATTTGCCTTAAAAATAGCTTTAATTTGGTAAAAGAAAATTATGTTTTCAATCATCTACTTAGAGGAGAAAATATTGATCCGAAACGCAGTGGTAGCTTCTATCGAACAACAGGAAGATTGTAAAGTCATCTTCCAAACTGGTGCTGTTGAAGCCATGCAGTCCTATGTAGAAAATACAAAAGAACGCATTGCGCTCTGCATTTTATCCGATGACTATGGACACCAAAGCTTACTAAAGTTGATTCAAGTCATTCGTGCAAGCAATACTTACACCTATATTTTATTAAAGTCTAATGAAAAGAAAATGAATTCCATTTGTTATCTCATGAAGCATGGGCTCAATGGTATCTTTTTTACAGACGAACCCATGATTGATTTAAAGCAATGTGTCCAAAGAAAAACTAAATTCAATTTATCTGCTGACAAGTGCAAGCTCATCACAAAAAATGTCTTGCAAGGCATTGATATCAAAGCGCTGAACTATAATAAAAATCCTCTAACGGAGAATGAAGTAAAATTTATTCAAGCCTGCACCAAGGACTATAGTTATGAGGAGATTGCGGCGTCTTTACAAAAAAGTGTGTTTACGATTTATGGCTATCGAGACCGGATCTTTAAAAAGTTAGCAGTAAAACAAAGGACCGCCATGGTGATGACAGCCCTTAAAAGAAATTATATCGATTTGTAAAATTGAAAACGAATTGAACTTAAATTTTTATACTACTTATAAAATCTCCCAAGTTTCTTTACCACGAATTAATTTATCTAAGTCGCCCATACCCTTGCTGGTCATAGCTTCCTCTACTTGTAAAGCCATCATGTCTTCGTAACAAGGACGATCAGCCGTATAGAACACACCAAAAGGACGAGGAAAATAAGCAGCAACCTCGCTAGGATTATCAAACAAACGCACTAAGACCTGTGCTTTATAAAAATCTTTTTCGTCGTGGATCCATAAATCATCTGCACTGTACTTTTCGCCTATGGTGACAACTTCTGGACGCAATCCATCAAAGCGAATACCCATTTCATTGTTCGCACCAAAAGTCAATGGCTTACCTTGCTCTACAAATAAAGCGTGTAAAGGCTTAGATGCTTTCTCGGTGAAAATTTCAAAAGCACCATCATTGAAAATATTACAGTTCTGATAAATCTCTAAGAAAGAAGATCCTTTATGTTGTTGTGCACGTGTGATCATTGTTTGTAAATGCTTAGGATCACGATCCATGCTACGCCCAATAAAACTTGCATCCGCACCCAATGCCAAAGCAGCAGGATTAAAAGGATGATCAATGCTACCCATTGGGGTGCTCTTAGTGATTTTATTTAATTCAGAAGTTGGAGAGTACTGACCTTTTGTTAAACCATAGATCTGATTATTGAACACTAAAAAGTTGACATCAAAATTTCTTCTAAGCATATGAATGGTATGATTACCGCCAATACTTAATGCGTCTCCATCTCCCGCAACAATCCAAACACTTAGTTCGGGACGAGACGCTTTTAATCCACTCGCAATTGCAGTAGCACGACCATGAATGGAGTGCATCCCAAAAGTGTTCATATAATAAGGGAAACGGCTACTACAACCAATCCCGCTAATGATCACAATATTTTCTTTAGGTACACCAATTGTAGGCATCACTTTTTGCACCTGCGCCAAAATAGAATAGTCCCCACAGCCCGGGCACCAACGTACTTCTTGATCGGTCGCAAAATCTTTTGCCGTTAAGGTAGCTGCTTGAGGAAGTATAGTTTCAGTAGACATAGTCAAATATTAGGAGGCAAAATTACTAAAAATAGCTCGTTTCTTACCTAAAAGCGGCTTATTTCACCTTTCTGCCCTTCCAGGAATAGGTTTTAAGCTGCCCAAATAGGCCAGCAGCGATATTGTAGACAATATGGATGGGTTGATAAAAAACAAAATATTTTAGTTCCGGCTGCATCTTAAAAAATTTAGCCACCGGATCCAAGAAGAACAATTCAAAGAAGGTTTTAAAAGCCAGCGCAATAAAAAGGGAACTCCAGCTGCCCAACAATGCTAAACATATGAAACTCAAATTAAAAAAATACACCAGTGTTAAGACCATGGTAATGGAACGATCGTCATAGTATCTTGCCTTACTTGCCCAACGAATTCTTTGCATGATAAAACCCTTCCAAGTATCCATTGCAGCGGTCAACACAATGGCATCTGGATGAAATAAATAACCCACAGGCTTATGCAAAGTCTGTTTCATTTTATGCATTAAAAACATATCATCCCCACTCGCAATATGGTCTACACCTTGGTATCCACCCACCGCAATAAAAGCCGTTTTTTCAAAACCTAAATTAGCGCCATTGCTCATAGAATGTTTACCAGCGCCCACTGCAGCGGCCGTGATACCTTGTAAGGCTAAAAAATCCAATAGTTGAAATTGATTTAAAATGCCTGTTGTTTTAATGAACATCACAGGAGCCGCCACAAAACAAGGTTGGTTTTCTTGGATATATGCGTTGTATAAAAGCAACCATCTTGGAGGAACAATACAATCTGCATCGGTCGTCAAGATCCAATCCCCTTTCGCCACAGCAACTGCAATTTCAATGGCCTTCTTTTTATACGCTAAGGTCTCTCCCTCTTTACAATGATCCTTTAATTGTAATAACCTGACTTGTGGATATTGCTGACTCAAAGCTTGCACAATAAATGCCGTATCATCTTCGGAAAAATCATCAATCACAATGATTTCAAAAGCATCCTTAGGATAATCCTGCGCCAAAATACTATCCACACATGCTTTGATATTCGCAGCTTCGTTTCGGGCAGGGATAATGACTGTGAATTGGGTGGTTGCCTGCTCGGGGCTAAGTGCATCTATTTGATTTAACTGGAATAGGCGCATTTTGCCAAACCAATAACGGTAGGCCAATAAGATGGCAGCATACAAGACAGTTAAGATGGCTACAACCCAATCCAATAGATATTCCATAGTGCAAAGTTAAAGGGTAAATATTTGGTAGAATCCTTAAAATCGTTGTACATTTGAATTAGTTGCATAACTAACTATATGTCAAACAACCAATTTAAACGAGGGGAATTATACAGCGTCATCAATGGCATTGCCTCTACCGCTGTTGCAAGAAAATTGCAAAAGAATTTTCGCAATGCAGGATTAGAAATTACCATTGAACAGTGGTCCATCTTATACCATTTATGGAAGGAGGATGGCTTGAGCCAACAAGAATTATGTACGCGTACTTTCAGGGATAAAGCAAGTATCACTAGATTGATTGACAATATCGAAAAATTAGGATTGGTAGAAAGAATCGCATCTAAAGATGATCGAAGAGTGAATATGGTGTATTTAACAGATGCGGCAAAACCCTTACAGGAAGCGACTTACAACATAGCCAATCAAACTATGAACGAGGCATTACAAGGCATTAGTAAGGAAGAAATTGAAATAGTGAAAAGTGTTTTTCAACGTGTATACGAGAATAGTAAATAATTAAATTATATTTTATGGCAGCAACAATCCAAGGTGGAGAATGGATTATTAAGGAAGTGAAAGCAGAAGACGTTTTCATACCAGAAGAATTCAACGAAGAGCAATTAATGGTGCGTGACATGTGTAGCCAATTTTTGGATACCGAAGTCATTCCAGTCGTAGAAAGAATGGACAAATTAGAGCCAGGTTTGATGCCAGGCTTACTAGCAAAAGCAGGCGAGCAGGGCTTATTAGGGGTTTCTGTTCCAGAACAATATGGTGGCATGGGGAAGGATTTTATTACATCTACCATTGTAGCAGAATACCTTGGAGGAGGCTATTCTTTCTCTGTTGCCAATGCTGCGCATACTGGTATTGGCACCCTACCGATTTTATATTTTGGTACCGAAGCACAAAGAGCAAAATATGTTCCAAAATTAGCAAGTGGTGAATTCAAAGGTTCTTATGGATTGACCGAACCAAATAGCGGATCAGATGCATTGAGTGCAAAGACCACAGCAAAATTATCTGCTGATGGCACACATTATTTATTGAATGGCCAAAAATGTTGGATCACCAATGGTGGATTCGCGGATATCTATACTGTATTTGCAAAAATAGACGGCGAGCAGTTTACCGCATTCATTGTAGAGCGTGGCATGGAAGGATTCACACTTGGACCAGAAGAACATAAAATGGGTATCAAAGGATCTTCTACAGTACAATTGTATTTCCAGGATTGTAAAGTACCAGTAGAAAATGTGTTAGGAGAAATTGGAAGAGGCCATATCATTGCTTTTAATATTTTAAATATTGGAAGATTAAAATTAGGCGCTGCAACCATTGGTGGTGCAAGAAGAGCATTGTCAACTACTTTAAAATATGCAAAAGCAAGAGAACAGTTTAAATTGCCAATTGTCAAGTTTGGTGCTATCAGACATAAGTTAGCAGAGATGGCCATTCGTTTATGGGTAGGCGAAGCAGCATTGTATAGAGTGGCAAAAAATATAGATGAAAAAGAACATGAATTATTAGCAGCAGGTAAGGATTTATCTGCAGCATTATTAGGTGGTGCCGAAGAGTATGCTATTGAGTGTGCCATCTTAAAAGTATACGGATCAGAGGTATTGGATTTTGTAGTAGACGAAGGCGTTCAAATACATGGAGGCAATGGATACAGTGATGAGTATGAAATTTCAAGAGCTTATCGTGATAGTAGAATCAACCGAATCTACGAAGGCACCAATGAAATCAACCGTCTACTGACAGTGGATATGGTCTTGAAAAGAGCCATGAAGGGCCAATTAGATTTAATGGGACCAGCGATGAACGTACAAAAAGAATTAATGAGCATCCCAGATTTTGGTGATAAAGACGATGCACCATTTGCAAAAGAGCATCAAGCAATTGATAATTTTAAGAAATGTATTTTGATGGTAGCGGGTGCTGCGGTACAAAAATTAATGATGACCTTAAGTAAGGAACAAGAGATCTTAATGAATATTGCGGATATGTCTATTGTGACTTACCACGCTGAATCTGCCTTATTAAGATTAGAAAAATTAAGTAAAACGAAGTCAGAAGCAGAACTAGCAGTACATACTGCAATTGTAAAAACATATATCTATGATGCAGCAGATGCCATTAATAAAGCTGGTAAGGATGCATTGAATAGTTTTGCAGATGGAGATGAATTACGCATGATGCATATTGGTTTAAAGCGATTCACAAAAGTGGATCCATTCAATAGCAAGGAAGCTAGAAGAACCATCTGTGCGCAGTTGGTAGCAGACGACGGATATAAGTTATAAGTAAGTAATGGATATTGATTTTGAATTGTAAGAACAAAAAAAAAGAAACAACTATGGCTACTTCGCCATAGTTGTTTCTTTAGTGCTTAAAAACCGCTCTTCTATTACTATTTTGATTTGATAGTCAAATTTGCCTTATCCATTTTGTTTTGTAAATAAGGAATACCAAACATATGGGTCCATCCAAATATGCGTAATCCATTGGTAATTTTCCAGATCGCTTCTCTTCTAAAACTTTCTTTATCATCAGGTAAGTGACTTACTTTCTCTAAAGCGTCAGCTAAATCTTTTTGATTTTTATACTCATTAAAATTAAGTGGCAACTTATCTGTAATCAAATTTTGTGCACGCTTAATACCTTCTTTTAAGAAACTTTGATCTTTAGTAAACTCATAGCCAATTGACAAGCCATGTAATGTTGCCAATAAAGATTCCATTTGATGATTGATGGAAGGATTGTCTCTCTGCCATTTTGCATGGGTAATTAATGCTTTTTTAATTTTATCATCCCCAGTCATTTGATAATACTTATACAGACCATGTGAAACATAAATCTGAGAATAGCCATATCTGTCAATCACTAAACTTCCACCTTGGTCAGATGATTTTTGTAGGTCTAACATTATTTTTACGCGATCATTCAATTCGGTGAAATATTTCTCTTTCTTATTTACATCATATATCTCTGATAAATTCCAAACAGATAAATACAATCTTCTACCGCGTAAATCATGGTCCCCAAAAATTCTTCTTAAATACAGGTCTCCTGTTTGTTCCGCCACATCTAGTGCTCTGTGATTACCAGTTAATAAATAAGAAGCAATCCAGCCCTGCACCCATACGTGCGCAGATAATAAGGAAGTATAATGTTGATTGGCATGTCTTCTTCCCATTCCTAGATAAGGGCTTGCACCAATACTTCCTTTTTCTTTGTTATCAAAAAAGTCAATTGAATTATTGGTATCCCCAAGGTATCTTTTTGGTGCTGGCCAGTGGATATTGTCCACGTCCATAGCATGTGCAGAATTTGATTGAGCAGTAAGGTAATAATCTCTATTACCCGTTCTCATAAATTCCATCCACCACATAAAATCATTCGCTGGTTCATTATTGGTCCAGGTGTTCCACTTATTCTTAATGTAATAAGTTTGAAAATCCCCATAATTCAACATCCCATACCAAGGTTCCCATTTTTGATTGAATTTCATCCATTCAAACTTGTAATCTAAAGAACGCTCCAATTCAGGATTTTTTTCTGAACGAACTGAAAAATCTCCGTATACATTACTTTTTGAATACCAGTCAGCATTTGCATGTGTCACTGGTGGATCTAAAAAATAATTCAATTGTTTTAGAATTTCAGTATGTGGTGTTTTGGCATCATAAAAATCATATACAAATTCAGTCGTCTTCGCCAAACCTTGTGCAAAATTACCTAGCATCTCGCTATCAGGCATGCCTGTTGCTCTTGCAAAAGCCATTGGTGTCACACTTGGGGACCAGATATAAGTGTATAAAAAATTACTGTCTCCTTGAATTTCAATTTCTTTAGGGTATTCCTCAAAAAAGTTACGAATACCTACACCTATTCCCCATTTATTATCTGAAATAGTAATCCATCCTGAGGCCTTATCTTTTTTGAACACTTCTTTCTGATTCAATTTTAAACTACCCTCAAAACCTTTTGTCTGAACCATTGGCGTAGTGGTATTTAAAGCTGGTAAGCTATTTAAATTAGGGCCGGTTTGAACCAAAGAAATAGACTCTTTTTGAAGGTTATTTAATTCAATTATTTTTTCAACGCCAGGTGCAGTCCAACTACCATCAAAATTCCCAGTTTTAAATTGTTTTTCGCCATTTAGAAAATATTTAATCTGAAAACCAGCTGAACTAATTTGATCGTTTGGAATCATCCATCCTGGATCATTCTTTAATGCATTTTCATCTACAATACTTTTATTTTGTGTCGCTATAGATGCATACTCTCCTACTGCTTTTTTATGCATATCTGGATCTCCTGTATATACGATACTATGTAAGACTTTGATATAAGATTTACCAGCATACGCATGGATACGCATCACAAATGGTGAAGTATTATTGTCTTTTTTATTGTACAAATAGTCGCCTTCAATTCTAATGATTGCATGTAATGGACCAGATCCTTTTTCTTGAACACTGTGGTTTATTTTAACTCTAGAAGTATCAATTCCAGATTGGTCTAATATATTTAAAAATGTGCCTCTAGATTTGCTAGACTCAGCAATTAAGTCTTTCTCATCAAAGCCATTACGATCTAAATCCAGTTCAACCTTATCTAGGAATCCACCACCTAGTCTATTAATGGTAAATTGTAATGGTCCCGTGTTCACTCTAACTCTACCATAGGGTCTTTGATTGTTTTCCACAATGATTCGATCTCCAGTAAATTCTTTACGAACTACATCTGCTCCAAATTCAACACTGTACTTATTTTGAGTATCAGAAAAGAAAAATACCCATACCCATTTAACACTTGTCGAAACTGGCTCCCAAGTATTGACAATGGTAATTTGAGAAGGAATCTCTTCTCCCAAAGCATTCAATACCCTCACATGATCACTTGATTGTAGTTTGTCTTTAGGAAAGGGTATACCTAGTAATTGAGGTGCTCCTGGAACATTCTTTTCAATCAGTAAAGGAATTTTTTCAGAAGCTACTATACTATTGATCAAAATAAATTGAAAAATAATGAGTAGTAAAATGTTATTTTTTTTCATTGTAGCGTTTTAAAATGAACCTATTAAGGGGTATAAATTAGTTAATTTTACTATTATTAATTAAAGGTTTGGCCCATATTCCTATAGAAAGTATAAAGCCAAAAGTGATATATAAAAAGAGCATGCCATATTTAAGTGTAAAATAATCTCCTAGCACGCCTACGATCAACGGAATAATTGCTCCTCCACAAATACCTGTCATTAAAATACCTGCAAAAGATCCATGGTGCGCAGGAACTGAATTTAGACCTAGAGAAATGATGATTGGATACATCACTGCAATAAAAAAACCAACTGCAGGGAATGCATATAATGTAATGCTAGCTCCTCCAAATAATGCAATGGATAAAGAAAAAATAGCCAATGCGGTAAATAAAATCAATATGCTTCTTGTATCAAATAATTTTACTAAAATTAAACCAACAAATGTGCCTGCCGTCATCATCCCCCAAAACCAGGAAACCACCTGAGCACCAACAGTTTGAGGGTCATACGCATGGTATGTAAATAAAAATTGCGAAATCCAATTAGCGACACCCTGTTCAGAACCAACATAACAGAATATGCCTAAAAAATAGAGTAGTACTGTTTTATTTTTAAGTAGTTCAATATGCACTTTAAATGCACCAGCTTTTTCGTCTTCTTTTAATTCAATTTTTGGAAATTTAAACGCTGCAATGACCAAGAGCATGATTAAAGAAATAAAAGCAAATACCCAATAAAAGGAAACCCATGTCAAATTTGCCGGAACCACTTTCTTAAGTAAATAAAATAAGGTATTATTACTTGTACTCATATTTTGAGATAAATATGTATACACTAGTGGACTAAGAAAGGAAGCTAGTCCAAAAAACAATTGACCCATTAAGGAATAAAAAGAAAACTCGGCTTCACCACCCGCGCTTCGTAATAGTGGGTTAATGACCACTTGAAGCATCGCCATACCAGACCCAATTAAAAACAAAGAAATAATGGCCATATTGTATTTTGGGAATAATCCAAAAAGCAATGCGCCTATCAATGCGATAGCAAAAGCAAAAAGCATCACAAATTTTCCTCCATATTTTTCGGTCATGACACCAGCCGGTATGGACATAAAGCCATAAGCAATGAAAAATGCAAAAGGAAGAAAGGAAACTAAGGTTAAGCTTAAGCTAAAAGAATTGATAATCTCTGGAATGAGTGGACCAATGATATTTGTCAAAAAAGAGATGACAAAAAAAGTCAACAAAACAAGGCCTACTATGAAGTAATTCTTTTTCACATTGGATATTTAAATTCCTAGTCCTGATGTGCATCAAGACTAGGAATTGATATAAATTAACTTATTTGTTGTTCAACATTGGGAACAATCTTCTGATATCTGCTTCTGTTGGCTGTGCGCCGTATTCTGTGATCTCAAATGACTCAGCAAATTTAAAACTTGCCGCTTTTTCAGGAGAATACCATTTAGATAAACCAGCTTTTTGTGCAGGGTTCATGCTTCTTCCCATCCAACGACTTTTTAACCAAGCTTTTCTTTCTGCTGGATCTTTTGGCACTTTAGGATCTATTTCACCACCATTACTAATCCAAGGTAACCACTCATACATTTGAGAAGTATGCTCATTTAAACCATCTACTTTTTGATCTATCACTTCGTCAATACCAATTACAATATCATGACTAAATGGATTAGGCTTTTTAAAATTATCCTGCATGTATAAAAAAACAGGATTCTTTTTTAATGCGGGTACATCAGCAGCCACATTAGGCACAGCAACCATATAAGATGCATCTTCTACCAATTTGCCTGCGTTTCTATGATCAGGATGATAATCATTAGGACGTAAGCCTAAAACTACATCGGCATTCCATTTTCTGATTTCACGAATCACTTGCATTCTAGCATTCAAATCTGGTAATAATTCACCATCATGATTATTTAATACAACATATTCATCGATAC
>JBILAW010000026.1:0-16502 GCA_044354025.1 Sediminibacterium sp. | reverse complement strand
CATAGTATAATTCCTCTAAGAATTTTTCTGAGTAGCTACTAAAGTTATTTACGCCTTTAAAACGTTCTCTGCTATTGAAATTTGCTAATTGTGTGAAGCTAATTGAAAACGCAGTGCTAGAATAACCCCTGTTCTTTTTGCCATCAGCAAATACAATACCTAAATTACCTAGTGTAGTGGTGTTATTAGAAGTGCTTGTATTTGTACCTCTATACTTATAATCTGTTTCGGCATTTAAATATTTGCTTGTTACAAGTAGTTCGCCTGACTTGTAAAAACCTAAACCAGCCGGATTGATATGCGCTGCAGATAAGTCACCACCTAAAGACCCCATTGCACCGCCTAACGCATTGCTACGTGGTGTTCCATAGGGTGCAAACCAAGATAACCTTAAGCCATCTTCTGGACTTTGCGCTTGTAAACTTGTACTTGCGAATACTAAAATGCCTATTATTATTTTTTTCATATTATTTACAGTTGTAAAGTAAAATTCACCAATTTAAAATTCCGAAGCAGACTCCTAAAGTTTTAATTGCCTCCTCTTGGTGGTCTTGAACTTGGAGCAGAACCACTACTATTGAATCCACCACTTCTTCCACCTGCATTGTTATTCATTGATGGAGCAGTATTGTTATTCGTGTTGGAGTTGCTTGATTTATTTTGGTTGCTATTGCTAAATCCACCATTGTTAAAATAACGTGCTGGTCGATCAAAACTATTTGCTTGATTGGCGTTGGTGTTATTGGTTGTCACACGTCTTAATAAATTGCCAAATCCACTGTTTAAATTTGGATTCCCTGTGTAGCGTGTTGTGCCATTGGTGGTATTAGAGAAATTATTTGCATTGTTATAATTTCTATTTGTTCTATATGCAGCTAAAGCAGGTGCGCTTGTTTGCAAGGCCCTTGGCGTATAATTATTTCTTTGCATTGGGAAATTACCTATACCGCCACCATAATAAATGGGTCTGTACGGATTCCAGTATCCTGCGAAGTAAGGGTTCCATCCGCCCCAACCGCCAAATCCTCCACCCCAACCACCAAATCCTCCACCCCAACCACCAAATCCACCGCCCCAGAATGGATCCCAGAAAGGGTCATAGCCCCATCCGCCACCCCATCCACCGAAGCCTCCGCCCCAACCGCCAAATCCGCCACCCCATCCACCGAGTCCTCCGGCCCATCCGCCAAATCCGCCCCATCCACCAATTCCACCCCAGAAAGGGTCAAAGCCAAATCCGCCGCCCCATCCACCAAAACCACCGCCCCAACCCATTCCAAATCCCATATTAAATCTTGGGTTGTTCCAATAGCCAAAATCGTCGATGCTTGACCAACGGTTTCTGTTCGCCACTTTTAATCTTAAATAGCGGTCGTCTTGGTAGTTCTGGTAATCTTGGTATTCGGCTTCTTCTGAAGTTTCAACCTCCTCCGAATTATTTCTAGTAGTCGTTTCTGCCTCTTTAGAAGGTGTAAAATATAGATCATCCGTAGCAGCAGTCGTAGTTTGTTGCAAACTAGTACAGCTGGTTAAGAAAAAACTAAAAGCCATTAATAGAACGATGGCGTTGAACCCAATGAGGGATAGGTTGCGTTGCTTTTTCATGTTGTTCATTTTTTGGTTTTAATATGCCCTTGATTTAGCATACATTTGACATCCTAAAGGTAACAAAGTTTAAAACATAGAACGTTAATAGGAGCGGTTTTGTTACAATTTAAAATGTTAAGAATTTTTAGAAAATGGCAAAGGAACTAACTACAAGACAACAGGACTATTCACAGTGGTATAATGACCTCGTTTTAAAGGGGTCACTAGCAGATTATAGTGCAGTAAGAGGCTGTATGGTGATTAAGCCATATGGTTATGCTTTATGGGAAAATATGCAAGCAACATTAGACAAAATGTTCAAGGATACAGGGCATGAGAATGCTTACTTCCCCTTGTTTGTGCCAAAGTCTTTATTTGAGGCTGAGGAAAAAAACGCAGAAGGCTTTGCAAAAGAGTGTGCGATTGTGACCCATTACAGATTAAAAACAGATCCAAACAATAAAGGCAAGCTAATGGTGGACCCAGAGGCGAAGCTAGAAGAGGAGTTGATTGTGCGTCCTACAAGTGAAGCCATTATTTGGAATACCTATAAAACTTGGATTCAATCTTATCGTGATTTGCCAATTTTGGTGAACCAATGGGCCAACGTAGTAAGATGGGAAATGAGAACAAGGTTGTTTTTAAGAACTGCAGAATTTTTATGGCAGGAAGGGCATACTGCACATGCCACTAAGGAGGAAGCAATTGAAGAAACTTTAAAAATGTTAGATGTCTATGCCGATTTTGCAGAAAATTGGATGGCGATGCCAGTGATTAAAGGTGTGAAAACGCCGAACGAAAGATTCGCAGGTGCAGAAGATACTTATTGCATCGAGGCGCTAATGCAGGATGGCAAAGCATTGCAAGCGGGGACTTCGCATTTCTTAGGACAAAATTTTGCAAAAGCATTTGATGTAAAATTCAGTGATAAGAACAATACTTTAGATTATGTATGGGCTACTTCTTGGGGTGTGAGTACAAGATTAATTGGTGGATTGGTGATGACACATAGTGATGACGAAGGGTTGGTTTTACCGCCACGTATTGCGCCAGTGCAAGTGGTGATTGTACCAATTTTTAAAGGCGAAGAACAAAAAGCTTTATTGGATGAAAAAGTACACGCGATGGTAGCATCTTTCAAAGCTGCAGGAATTCGTGTGAAGTATGATGATTCTGATAACCAAAGACCAGGCTGGAAATTTGCAGAATACGAATTAAAAGGCGTGCCTGTAAGAATTGCAGTGGGTCCGCGTGATTTAGAAAATAATCAAGTAGAAATAGCACGTCGTGATACCAAAGAAAAAACGACCGTTTCAATGGATGGCATTACTGAAACAGTGTCACAATTGTTATTGGATATACAATCTAATTTATTCAATCGCGCAAAAAAATACAGAGACGAACATATTACAAAAGTGGATAGCTGGGATGATTTTATTGCAACACTAGATACCCAAGCAGGATTTGTTTCGGCACATTGGGATGGTACACCTGAAACCGAGGATAAAATTAAGGAAATGACCAAGGCAACCATTCGTTGTATTCCTTTGAACAATGAGCAAGAAGCAGGGACTTGTATTTTGACAGGACAACCATCTACACAAAGAGTTTTATTTGCACGTGCTTACTAGTTTTTAGTTAGTAACTAAGTCATTAACAACATGAAACAGAAGCCCATCCCTCCAGCACTCAGTCCTTATTTAGAAGGTAAAGTCTTGTTGATTGACAAGCCATTGAAATGGACTTCTTTTGACATGGTGAAGAAAGTAAGGTGGATGACAAAAATTATGAAAGTTGGACATGCAGGTACATTAGATCCATTGGCAACTGGCTTATTAATTATCTGCACAGGAAAATATACAAAGCAGATCAATGATTACATGGGCATGACAAAAGAATACACTGGTAGTTTGGTGTTGGGCGCTACAACTGCATCTTATGATTTAGAACAGGAGCCTGAAAATTTTAAATCTATAGAAGCGATTACGGAACTGGCCATTCAAGAGGCGACAAAACAATTCATTGGTACTATTTTACAAATGCCTCCACAACATTCTGCGATCAAAAAAGATGGCAAAAGATTGTATGAGTCTGCTCGTCAAGGGATCGAAGTAAAAGTAGATCCAAGACAAATCACCATCCAAGATTTTGAAATTACAAAAATCAATTTACCCAATATTGAATTTAGGGTGCTTTGTTCAACGGGTACTTATATAAGAAGCTTGGTGCATGATTTTGGACAAGCACTTGGTGTGGGTGCTTATATGAGTGGATTAAGAAGAACAAAGATTGGGACATTCCATGTAGAGGATGCCATGCAGTGGGAGGAGCTAGAAAAAGAAATTACTACTTTATTAGAAGGGTAATCCAATTCCAAATTGCCATGCATAGTTGTTTACCTTAATCCCATTGGGTTTAATTTCATTCCATTTGATATCCCTCAAATTCAACCAGCCATTGTTATCTTGTCGAGTAGGGTCTTTCATCTTTAAGGCGTAGTCAATTCTGATAATAAAATAATCAAAGTCCATGCGCAATCCAGTTCCTACACCAATTGCAAGATCCTTGTACAATCGATCTAATTTAAATCCTGCATTGATGTCATTTCCTAAATCCCTTGTGTTCCAAATATTACCTATATCTGTAAAAAGGGCAGACCCGATTTTGTAAGACCCAAGTTGTAAAAATGTAAATCGGTATTCAAAATTGGCCTCTAATTGCAGGTCTCCAAATCGATCGAAATTTTGACTTGATGCACTCGTATCATAAAAAGTTGAACTACCTAATCCTAGTTGTCTTAAGCCCCAAGCGCGCATACTATAAGGTCCTCCAGCTGTAAATTGTTTAAAGAATGGCAATTGCCCACTCAGCCTTGAATTGTTACTATAGTTATTACCCCATCCACCCATTAATCTCCAAGCAATTTCTGAATTAGCGTATTTATAAGTAGACCTGTATTCTGCTTCTAATTTTAAATAACGATAAAAGTTATTCGTTAATTTTTGTGAAAGACCAAGCAATCCACCAGCTTCTTCGATACCCAAACGTAAATATTCTTGTTGACGTGGATGTTTGGAAGAATTACCAATATTGGTATAGCTCAAGGATTGACTCACAATATTACCCTCGTTAAATGAAGACCTTAAAAATGGATTTAAAATCAACAAACTATCCAATTTAGAAAACTTATTTAATAAGTATAACTCAATATTCAATGGACGATAGTTGATGACTTGTTGTTTGCCTTTTTTATTTTTTTTCCAATCATACCCCCAATTTGTGGTGAAAGATCTTAATTTGTAGAAGTCCAGACGGTCCATATAGGAACCATAAATAGAGAAGTTTGATTTAACATTTTGATTTGCCTTGGCTTCTTTTTTTACAAATGGGATGATTAAATTAGGGAAGCTATAAGTTTGACCCACATTCCACAATAAGGTTTGTGCAATATTGCCTCCACTATTAAAATTCAATTCCACACCTAGTCTAAGACTCGTGATAGAAGGGATTGCTTTTCGTTGAACGTTCTTGTCTCTATAGGTTAGATTGGTGGATAGACCCAATAAATTACCTGAACCAAGTTGTGCTGTATTTCTACTGCCCTCAATATCAAAATTGATACTTCTTCTTGGGTTTGGAACTAAAAAATAATGAAGATACACGCTATCATTGACCATTGTGGTTCTTCCATCTACCTGTTGCCATGCACCAAGACTACTAAAATTATTGAGTGTTTGGTAATAGCTGGATTCATTAAATAGACTTCCTTTTTGAATGAAAGCTTGTTCTTTAAATAGAGTAGACTTAAATTTTGGAATAGTATAAAGATGCACAAGAGCATTCAATGTATCTCTTTTTACTGGAGGATTGATGAGTAAACTGTCTGGGATATCTAATACTGCTATGTCGCTATAAAACAATTGTTGACCAATAGGATATTGCTTTGTGATGTCCTTTGTTAGGTTTCTTAATTGGATACTAATTTTCCAACTTGGATTTTGATTTTTCTTTTCCTTTGCTTCGGTAATCTGTGTAATTTGACTGAGTGGATCAAGTTCTAAGAGCATTAAGGAAGCATCGATTGTATCTACTTCTGCAAATATTTTTTCTTTTGTGAAATTATACAATCCGTTCGCTCTAAATAAAGTAACCAATCTATCTAATTCATTATTGATGACTTCGTTGGAAAAAGCTTGTCCTTTTTTTAAGTAACTATTTTGACTATTGTTTAAAGCGATATTTTGTAAAATAGGATCTGATAACTGATAGGTGATGCTATCTAATAAAGTTTTTTTATTGAGTTCAACTTCCATGGTGACAGTCGTTCTCCATTCTTTTTTGACTGTATCTGTCCTAATAATGGGTGTCAAAATAGGGTGATAGTAACCCTCTGATGCTAAAAAGTTGGACATGTATTGTATGGTCCTAGTCATCCTTTCAGGCTGATAACTTTGAGGCTTAATGATGGTATTGAAAATACCATATTGTCGAATTTTGAGCACTTTGATACTATCATCCCAATAATTATCTAAAGCAATGGAGAGTTCCTTGGCATTTTGTGTTGTGATGGCGTCTTTTACAATGATTTTATTATTGTAAATGAACTCCTTTTCCTTTGGGTAATTGCGTACAATAGCCATTTTCAAATCTGCACAGCTGCTTAAAAAAAATAAAAGGCTGAATAGACTCAAACTTGATGAGAATCGAATAATTTTAACTTTCCCTAAATGCATACGCATGATCAATAAGAATGAGCTCAAATATATCCAATCTTTCGCCCATAAAAAACATTGGGCAGAAGAATCTGTCTTTATCCTAGAAGGGCCCAAGATGATGGAAGAGCTCATGGCTTCAGAATGGGTGATTCGACAAGTATATGCAACAAAAGAATGGATCCAAGCGCAACCATTTAAACCACATTATGTAACCGAGGTGGCCGATTTTGAATTAGATAAATTGACCCAATTACAAAAGGCCAATCAAGTATTGGCATTGGTGGAGAAAAAGCAAGTCAATGCACCACTAAACTTAAAGGGCAAATTAACCTTGCTGCTAGATGGCATTCAAGACCCAGGAAATTTAGGCACCATCATTCGAACTGCGGACTGGTTTGGACTTGATCAAATTGTGGTAAGTACTGATACTGCAAGTTGCTATAATCCAAAAGTGGTGCAAAGCACGATGGGTAGTATTTTAAGAGTGGAAGTGATTGTGGCAGATTTGGCTGAGCTAATTCAATCTTCCAAGATGCCTATTTATGGCGCAGTGCTTGAAGGGAAGTCGATACAAACAACTGAATTAGCTAAGGAAGGAATTTTATTAATTGGGAATGAATCTAAAGGCATTCGATCCCCACTTTTATCAATGATTACCCATCCAATTACCATTCCAAAATATGGTGCTGCTGAATCCTTAAATGCTGCGGTAGCTACTGGGATTATTTTAGCCAAATGGCAACATTAGTCAAATCGAATTGCCTTGGCAGGACTGATTTTTTTAATCCAAATGGTGGGTAAAAGAAAAGATAAGTAACAGATGATGGCTGTTCCAATAACTACACCAATAACTTGCAATGGCTGAATTTGAATAGGAAGTGTATCAATTAAATAGGCAGACTCGTCTAATTGTACCCACTGAAATTTTAATTGTAGCAATGAAAGTCCAAGGCCAATCAAGAGGCCAAGTCCAATACCAATCCATGCAATAAAACTTGCCTGATACAGAAATACTTTTTGAATCATGGCATGTGTTGCCCCCATTGCGTTTAGACTGCCAATCATTGGAATGCGTTCCAATAATAATATCAATAAACAAGTGATCAAATTCACAACCGCTATCAATAGCATAATGATAATCGTGATGTTTCTATTGATATTTTGCACTTGTATCCAATCAAAAAGTTGAGGATAAAGATTAGCACTTGCACTGTTCACCCAATTCTCAGGCAATATTGATTGAATTTCATTTTGGGTTTCGGCTATTTTACTTAAGTCCTTTAAATTAATTTGATAGCCTGTAATTGCAGTAGGGGTTTGAATCATTTGTTGTAATAATTGGATATCAACAAATACATTTTTTAGATCGTACTCTTCGATACCAGAATGGAATAGGCCTACTACCGTTAATTTTCTTTCTTGTACTTGATTATTTTGAAAAAAATAAAGGCTTACTTGATCTCCAATCACCATCTTTAATTTAGTGGCAATGTTTTTTGAGAGCACAATTTCTTTGGAGGGGGATTGGGCAGTTCTTTGAATCAATCTACCTTGAATTAAATTGGGGATACTCGTAAAATCTGCGATGCCTTTTGCATTGAGGCCTTCAATCTCCACATCCTTAGCAAGCACCATGGTTTGATTCAAAAATGCAGAAGCGGATTGGACATTTGAAATTGACTTAATTTTTTTTGCAACCTGTGGGTCATCCTTTAGGTTAGCGCCATTCACAGCACTAATTTGAATATGTCCCCAGAAGGAGTATAATTTACTGCTAATGGTTGACTGGAATCCATTCACGATTGAAAAAGTCAATAATATAGCAGCCACACTAATGGCAGTTGCCGCGATAGATAGCCTTACTATAAATCGGGTGTAGTTTTTTTGTTTGTAAAAACTAATTCTCTTAGCTATTTCAAAAGCGGTATTCAACAGTTAAATTTAATCAAATCTAGTTTTTTATCTTTATAATTAGCACATTCAACTTAGTTTCGTAGGTGTAAGCAATTGTTATGAAAAACTGGATTCTTTTAATTTGTTTGTATTTTTTCACTTTGCCTTTATTTGCGCAAGTGGATAAAATATTGGATGCAACAATCCAAACGGTCATGATTTATCCGAAAGGGAAACCATTGGCCTTGCCAGTCATTGGACTCAATACCCAAGATGAATTATTGATTCAATTCGATGACTTATCTGCTGATTATAAGCAATATTATTTTACGATTGAACTAATGGACTTCCATTGGAAGCCTGTTGCCCTCAATCCATTTGATTATATCAGAGGGCTCGCACAAAATAATATTAGAGACTATACCATCTCCTCCATAGCCCAACAACCTTATTATCATTATAGTTTTACTTTTCCAAATGTGGCTAGTCGACCCACCAAGTCAGGTAATTATTTGATGAAAGTATACAGGCAAGGAAGGTCCAATGAGCTTGTTTTTACAAAACGTTTTTTTGTAGTAGAACAGGAAGTGCCTATCACAGCTAGTATTCAAGAACCTTTTGATGAAACTATTTCAAAATCGCATCAAAAAATACAAGTACAATTGGATGTTAAAAGAATCCAATTGCAACAACCAGAATTACTACATGTCGCTGTCCTACAAAATACAAGGTATAATGACATTTTAATTTCAAACGCGCCTAGTTTTATTAGAGGAAATCAGTTGGAATACAATGCAGACAGGGATTTTATATTCCCTGCTGGTAAAGAGTCCAGGTGGTTAGACTTGCAGAATCTAAGGTTCAAAACAGACCGAATTGCTACCATTCAACAACTAGGATATGGCTCAAGGATTATTTTAAAACCAGATCAGTCAAGGGCGACGCTGCCTTATTTTACATTTAGAGATCTGAATGGCCAATTTATCATTAGCAATACTGAATTAATCCGTTCCGAAGATCAAAATGATTATGCCCAAGTGTTATTTACCTATCTTACAAAAAATGGGGAACCCTTTCAAGAAAAATCTTTGTATTTAGCAGGTGCATTGACTGCAAATTCATTAGACACAAATGCCCGCATGCAATGGAATAGTGCAAATAAACAGTACGAAAAATGGCTGACTTTAAAACAGGGTTATTATAGTTATAATTATATTTTAAGGGCTGACCAATCACCTAACCCACTCCATGATTTTATGTGGACAGAGGGGGATCATTGGGAGACCGAAAATAGCTATACCATATTTGTTTATTACAGGGCTCCTGGGAGTAGATATGACCAAATTATTGGGTATTCCAGCCTGAATTCGACTCAAAATTGGTAGGAAAACCAATCTGTTTTTCCTACCTTCGCACCGGCAGGTCTTACACGACCAGCTCCTGCTGAAACTCCCCAGGGTAGGAATACAGCAAGGATAGGCGGTTGAGCGGTGCGATGTGAGTAGCCTGCCACTTTTTTATATTTTTATGAAAAAGTGGCCTTAATTTTAAACTATAAACCTACCATATGAAATTTTTTATTGACACAGGAAACTTAGCGCAAATTAAAGAAGCCAATGATTTAGGCATCTTAGATGGTGTTACAACCAATCCTTCTTTGATGGCCCAAGTGGGTGTTAAAGGAGAGGAAGCAATTGCGGCGCATTATAAAGCAATCTGTGAATTAGTAGAAGGGGATATTAGTGCCGAAGTCTTATCTACAGACTTTGCTACAATGGTAGAAGAAGGTAAAAAATTAGCTGCCATTCATAAAAATATTGTGGTGAAAGTACCGATGATTAAAGACGGTATCAAAGCCATCAAATGGTTTACAGACAATGGTATCCGTACCAATTGTACTTTGATTTTCTCTGCAGGTCAAGCAATCTTAGCTGCTAAAGCGGGTGCTACTTATGTCTCTCCATTTATTGGAAGAATCGATGATAGTTCTTGGGATGGGATGGAACTAATTAGTCAAATTCGTCATATATATGATGTACAAGGTTTTCAAACTCAAATTCTAGCGGCCTCTATCCGAAATGCCTTACATATTGTAAAAGCGGCAGAAGCTGGAGCAGATGTTTGTACCTGTCCATTGGATTCTATCTTAGGGTTGTTAAAACATCCATTAACGGATATTGGACTAGCTAAATTTTTGGAAGACGCAAAGAAGATGTAATTATAAAGTAGAATTAATTCGATTATAAGCATTTTTTATAATAGGTTTGTGGTACATGTTTGCTACCATCTCGTTTTCAATCACTTTACTGGGCATATTTTCAATCTTTGAACTTTCAAAAGGCAATCAAAAGTTTAGTCTTTTAAAGTATTATATCCTAGTCAGGTTAATTATTATAACAGCAGGAAGTGGGTTGGATTACCTGGGATTTTCTGGTTATGCGCTTCCATTGTATAAAGAAATATTTAAGATTACTGCGCTATTGGTGACGGTTAATTTATTTTTTTTAGTTGTACAGAAAAGAATTCCAAAACAAGTTGCTTGGTTAGAAATATTTTTCATCACATTTTTTATTATTGAGCTAATTTTTGGAATAGAGACACCTATCATAAAAGCAGGCGTACTTCAAAATAAACCAATTCTTTTTCATCAAATTTTCTATGGGTTATATGCTCTTCTTGGCGCTGCTGCGCTTTTCTATAATACATATTATTTATTTATAGCTAAGAAAACACAAGTGAACTTGTATGACTTAAAAATAAAAAAATGGGTAGGTTTTTATATTTTAAGTAATATCATTTTATTTTTACTTAGTATTTTACTTTTCCTTTCCTTTCAAAAAGGAACACTGGGTGTATACGATAATACCATGGTTACCGTTTTTATTCATAGGTTCTTGTTTATATTCTTTATTATAATTAGACCTAAATTTTTAGATGATGATAAATTTGCAAGGCCTTTTGATCAAATTCTTGCCAAAAATAGCGGACTAAGTTTTCAAAATTTTGAATTCCTATTTTACGCTAATCATTATTATCTGACGCAAGATGCTAGTTTGGAAGATTTAGCCTTAAAGCTCAATGTCTCTAAAAATGAACTGGCTGATTTCTTAAAGAAACAAGTAGAGGAAAATTTTACAGATCTCTTAAATAAGAATAGGATTGAGTATTTAAAGGAATTACTAAAAGCGAAGAAACACGAGTCCTTTACAATAGAAGCATTGTCTGAAATGGCTGGATTTAACAATCGAAGATCCATGTACAATGCATTTAATAAGCATGTTGGAGTTACACCTACAGAATTTATACAAAGCCTTAAGTAGTTGATTTTCAATAACTAAAATAGTGTGAAAGCATATTTTCACAATGTGAAAGCCTCCATTTACAGTCCCAATTTGGGACTTTTTTTATTTAGAAGCATTTTGCAGGCATACAGAAATTTTTCTAAAGATATTTTTCTATATAAAATAAATTATATGCAAGATCATTTTGAAATATTTAAACGCTTTCTCCGAAATTTCGTACAAATGTCCGAAGCCGAAATGACCAATTTTATCCAGCAATGTGACAGAGTTGATTTTTTAAAAGGTGATTTCATTATCAAAGCTGGGGAAGCACAGAACAATTTATTTTTTATCACTAAAGGGATTGTCCGAAATTTTATAGAAACCGATCACGGGGAGACTAAAATTTATAATTTCAGACTAGAAAATATGACTGTTACTGGGTATGCACACTATAACTATAAAGACAATCTCAAGGCTTTAGTCAATGTACAATGTATTGAGGATTGTATTATGATACAAGTTCCCTTGGTAGCGATTCATTACGTAATCAATCATATTACATTTGGGGAGCGTTTGGGAAGATTATTGGCAGAAGCCCATATCATTGAAATGTTAAACTATATCATTAATAGAGATTCAAAGTCTATCATTGAAAGGTATGAGCTTTTAGAAATAGAATATCCAAATATTCATCAACGTGTGCCTCAACGCATGATTGCCTCCTACCTATGCATAACACCAGTTCATTTATCAAATTTAAAAAAGAATAGGAAAATTGCTGTTGAAGAAACTAATTATTAGAATCAAAAATAAAATTTATGCCAGAACATTTTGACATGTTTAATCAATTTATTACAAAGATTGTAGAATTTACACCCGATGAATTAACCGATTTAAACAAAAAATGTACTCAAGTTGAGTATCCTAAAGGATCAGTCATCATGAAAGCTGGGGTAGTTCAAAAAAATCTTTATTTTATTACCAAGGGGATCATTAGAAATTATGTCGAAAATAACAAAGGTGAAATAAAAATATACAATTTTAGATCGGAAGGTATGACTGTGACTGGCTATGCCTTGTATAATTATGAAGAAAAATCTAAGGCGCTAGTAAACGTAGAATGTCTAGAAGATTGTGTAATGATTCAAGTACCCTTGGATGTGATCAATTACGTGATCAATCATATGAAATTAGGAGATCGTTTGGGTAGGTATATGGCCGAAGCACATGTGGTTCAAATGCTTCATTATGTTTTACAAAGAGATACAAAAACGATTATTGAAAGATTGGATAGCATAGACGAAAGTTTTCCAAATATACACCAACGTGTTCCTCAGTATATGATTGCTTCTTATTTAGGGATCACTGCTGTTCACTTATCTAATTTGAAAAAGAAAAGATATCCTAATAAGAATTAGTTGAATCATTTAAAGCAAACTATTTCTTTTATTCAACACTTTATTTTTTGAAATAATTGTATCAACCTATTTTGATAAGTTATTACGAAATATTTCTAGTTATGATATTTTTATTTAATGTTGTTATAATTTTATAAGATTTTACAGTATAGAAAAAACGTTAAAATATTTTAACGTAGAATAAATTCGTAGTCATTTTCTTTGTGCTTTAATTATTACAAAGAAATTTTATGCGAATTATTGGTTTATTTTCAAACAAGTTTTTATTACTTTTTTCAATCGCATTGTTAGGTGGTAGTTCCTTAACTGCTCAAACTTTAACCAAGAAACAACAGGATAGTGCTTACCTGTTAAATCCAGGACAAGAGCGGCTAAGAAAAATCAAAAAATCTTTAGCTAAGAAGTTTGTAAACTTTGTAGGCAATGATGTGTCCTTATTTGGGGCTTTAGCATTGTCTAAGCAAAACATCAATGACAATGGTATAACAGCGCCTATAAACTATTTATACAACACGGTTAACAGCAATACATTTGATCCGGGTTACAGTGGAGGTTTTAGAATAGATGGTATTTACAAAGAGAAGCATCGTTATGCCTTCAGCTTTGCTGTAAATAGGATTTCTGTAGGTAATAATTACAAGAACAAATACAGTTTGTCTCCTTTCATAGACGATTTTACGCATTTTAAAGCCGACAATAATTTTACTACACTTAGCATAGCTGCACATTACAAGAAGTTGCTTCCAGTGAATGCAATGAACAAGTACAAGTTCTATGCTGTATTTGGTCCAAGCTTCGACTATAAAATTTCACGTATTAGCAATGAGCAATTAATTAATGGCGCTGGCAATAGGGCTATTATCAATGGAGACTTAGGCGCCGAGTTTGATAATAAAGGCTACTATGTTCTTTATGCACATTATAAGTTGGGTGTAAATATGACTAGTTCAAATGTCCCAGTACAATTAAACCGATTTGAGATAGGCATGAGTATTAAAGCCAAGGATTTATTCTAAACCTAAAAGTTAAATCTAACAATAATAAAAAGAAAGACACAAATGAAAATCTTATATACAATATTACTAGCAGTCATCATATTTACGATGAATGCCTGCAATAAAGAAACCCCGACTACACAAACCGATGTAATGAATAATATGTTGACCAATAAAAATTGGTATTTGGATTATAGCATTACGGGCACTAGCACAAAATCTTATGTAGGACAGTCAACTTATTTTGTGACTTACTTAAAAGATGGCACTACTAAAGATTCTGATGGATTAACAGGAACCTACTCTGTTGAAGTCATCGGTAATCAATCACAAATACATGTGCAATTAAAAACTGCAAGTGGTAATCCATTAGAAGTGATTTACAATATTATTTCGGTAGGCGAAACTAAATTGGTTTTATCTAAGGTAGTCACTACTGGCACAGCTACTCAATTATACTTTACCAATAAATAGTTGAAAAACTAATCAAAAGAAAATGAACAATTTTTTTAAAAATAGTTTAGTAATAGCAATTATTACAATAATCGCAATAGCCTTCCCTCAAAGTATTCAAGCCCAGCAACTAACGGGGGCTTTTATTATGAGTAGCGTAGGTGGATTAAATAACATGTCCAACAACAGCATGGCTGTTACTTTTAGCAGCAGTGCTACTTGCTTAAATGTGCAAAACGGTACTGCTGTTTTAACAGGAGACAGAGGTACAGGCAATTTTGCTATTAACTGTGAAGTAAAGTCAAAGTATAATACTCTAGGAATAAAACTATACCCCAATCCAGTGGTATCTATCACTAAAATTAAATTCATCAACACACCGCCTTTAAATGACCAATTTAACATTAGTATTTGGGGTGCAGATGGATTTAGAATAACAAGTGGGAAAGCCACTGGCTATGAACTTTTTCAAGGCATGACTTTAGATTTTAGTATGCTACAAGCTGGATCCTATATCATTCAAATAGAATCAGATAAATATACCGATGCTTTAAAATTCATTAAAGCCAACTAATGAATACAATATTCATTCAATCCCAATTATGACACCTCATCCTTCATATATGAACATCCAAAAGTTTACTACATTCAAAGCAATTATAGTTGCTTTTGTTTTTACAATTACGGCAAGTCAATCATTTGCTCAAACTACTAACGGTATATTTTTCCAAGCGGTGGCTAGAGATAATTTTTCTAATCCTGCGAAGGACAGAAAAATATTTGTACAATCAAGTATTATACAATCTACTCCTACTGGCATAAAAGTATTAACAGAAGAGCATCAAGCCAATACCGATGCTACCGGTGTGTTTAGCATTAGCTTGGGTAATGGGGTAAGAGTAGGAGGAACGGCAAGTGGTTTAGCTACGATTGATTGGTCAAAAGGGCCATTTTATTTAAACTTAAAAGTTGCTATTACACCAATAGGAGGAAACAGCAGTTGGGATTACAATAAAGAGTGGGTAGATATGGGTACCACCAGTTTTGGTGCGGTACCATTTGCATTGTATTCAGCAAGTTCTGCTAAAGTAGATGATAAATTAAATGCTAATGATACTACAAAAATGTTAGCAGTATATGCTAAAGCCATCAAGGTTCAATCATTAGAGACAGCGGTGGCTAGTAAGTTAACTGCTGCAGATACTTTAACCATGTTGGCGCCTTATGCAAAGGCGGCATATACGATAGATTCAAGTTTTTTCAAATCGCAGTTAGCAACTAAATTATCTTTAGCAGATAGCACAAGTTATGTAACTCCAACACAGTTAGCTGCTAAAACATTTGATCAAACACCTATTACCACTGAAATTGCTACAAAGTTAAATATAGCAGATAGTACAAAATATATTACTCCAACGCAGTTGGCAGCAAAAACTTTTGATCAAACACCTATTACAAATGCAATTGCGACTAAATTAAACATCGCAGATAGCACAAGTTATGTGACCCCAACGCAGTTAGCGGCTAAAACATTTGACACTACAAGTTTATCTAACAGAATCAATAAAAAAGCAACTATCGTAGACCTAGACAGTTTAACAACAATAGTTGGCACTAAATTAAAAATAGGGGATACAGCTAATTTGTTGAAAAAAACAGACACAGCTAGTTTATCTAATAGAATTAATCTTAAATTAAGTACTACTCAAATAGGCGCTGTAAATGGGGTAGCGAGTTTAGATGCTTCTGGACTTATTCCTTCTAGTCAATTACCTCCAATTTCATTTACATCTACAACTGTGGTATCTAATGATGTTGATATGGTTGGATTATCTAGTGCTACAGTTGGAAGTATTGCTATAAGAACAGATTTGAATAAGAACTTTGTTTTAAGCACTCTACCAGCAAGCACTTTGGCAAATTGGGTGGAACTTTTAACGCCTGCAGCACCTGTTCAAACGGTGAACGGATATACAGGTTCAGTCAATTTATCAAAAAATGATATTGATTTAAGTAATGTTGATAATACAAGCGATATTACTAAACCAGTTTCAAATCCAACACAGGCAGCATTAGATTTAAAATTAGATGCTAATAAAGTAGGCGCAGCAAGTGGTGTGGCAAGTTTAAATACATTGGGAAAAATTCCTTCGGATC
>JBILAW010000124.1:0-4982 GCA_044354025.1 Sediminibacterium sp. | reverse complement strand
CTTTGTTTTATGCGGCGCGAGTATCCTTACCTCTTTCAATAATTTATTAATGTTATTTATAGGGGTTGAAATTTTATCTATCCCATTGTACATTTTAACTGGTTCAGACAAGAAGAACCTGAACAGCAATGAAGCTGCTTTGAAATATTTTTTGATGGGGGCTTTTTCCACAGGTATATTTTTATTAGGAATCACTTTTATATACGGAGCAACTGGTACATTCCAATTGCTTAACCCAAGCGTGAATCCAGCAACTGGTATGGTGAGAGAACAGCTTATGCAATCTGCTGGTTTAATTTTAATTTTTGTTTCATTTAATTTTAAGGTTTCTGCTGCGCCGTTTCATTTTTGGACACCAGACGTATACGATGGTGCACCAACTGTGTTTACTTCTTTTATGGCGACGATTGTTAAAGCCACTGCAATCATTGCATTTGTGGTGTTGTTTCATAGTCAATTTAAAGCACTAGGCTATGCCTGGGAGCTCTTGTTAACTTTTGTTTTAATCTCAACCTTGTTTATAGGAAATATTACTGCTGTTTTTCAGCGTAGTGTAAAGCGCATGTTGGCCTATTCGAGTATAGCGCAAGTTGGTTTTATGCTTTTTGCCTTATACGGTCCTAATAATTTTGCCAACGAAGGCATCTTACTTTATATCATGGCCTATTCAATTGCAAGCATTGGCTTATTTGGGGTATTGATTAAAATGAAAGATTATAGTTTTGAAGCATTCAATGGCTTAGCTAAAAAAGAACCATTATTGGCAGGCATGACGACCCTATTCTTAATGTCATTAGCAGGTATTCCACTCACTGGTGGATTCTTTGCCAAGTACTATATGCTCAACGCTGCGGTTCAATCAGGCATTGGGCTTTGGTTGGTGGTTGTGGCCATTCTTTTTGCTGCTATTAGTATCTACTATTATTTCAAATTGATTCAAGCAATGTATTTTGCCGAAGGTGAACCAGCCATTCAGGAAATAGGGCAGTCCTATCAATACAAATTACTTGTTTTTGCAATTTTGATACTGGGACTAGGTATTTTACCCAATGTATTCCTCTCTTATCTTTACTTTTAGCCGTTCCTCAAATAGATATGCCTATAAGGTGGCACCTTATTTAATCTGTACTACCTTTAGGCACAGATAAAAAGAATTTATGACCTTACAGGACTCATTTATATTGGCTTGGCGCACCGTAAAGGGCAATAAGCTTAGAACTAGTATTACCGTAGCCATTATTGCTTTTGGTATCATGGCGCTTATAGGTATCATCACGGCCATCTCTGCAATGAACCAAAGTTTAAAAGAGAATTTCTCTTTTATGGGTGCGAATGCATTTACGATACGTTATAAGGAAATGAATGCAAGAATGGGTGGACCGCCACAGGACGAAGAATTTTCCAAAACCAAGAAAGGGCAGAAAGAAAAAAAATCAAATTTAGACAAGCCATTTAAATTAGAAGAATCACAGTATTTTAAAAACAATTATAGTTTCAATAGAGCCCAAGTAAGTGTGTATAGAAGAGCAAGTGGGGGCAATGAAATTGTCTATAAAAATTTAAAAACGAATCCACAGATTGGCATGTGGGGTGCAGATGAAAATTATTTAGCAGTCAATGGCTACCAGCTTGCAGTGGGCAGAAATCTAAATGCAGTGGACATCCAATCTGGACGCAATGTTTGTATGATTGGTAGTAGTGTGGCCACCAAGTTATTTCCTAAAAATCCAGAAAAAAGTGTCGATAAAATTATTTTAGTTCAGGGTAAACCATATCGTGTCATTGGCTTATTAAAAGCAAAGGGATCAAGTGCCATGCTAAGACAGGATGATGTTGTAGTGACATCATTGAAAAATGTGCGTCAATATCAGAACAGCAATCCTTCTTATCAATTAGGTGTGGCGGTAAACAATGTAGTTGAATTAGAACCTGCTATTGACGAAGCGATGTTGCAGATGAGAAAAGCAAGAAAATTAATCCCAACAGAATCAGAAAATTTTATCATTGATAAGAGCGATAAGTTTGCGCAATTGTTCATCGGCTTTTTAGCAGGTATTAGTGGTGCAGCGGGCGCCATTGGAATGATTACCTTAATTGGTGCTGCAATAGGTCTCATGAATATCATGTTGGTGGCAGTGAATGAAAGAACAAGAGAAGTGGGCTTGATTAAAGCCTTAGGGGGAAAGCGAAAAGATGTGCGTCGACAATTTTTATTTGAAAGTGTCATCATTAGTTTATTGGGTGCGGTATTTGGTATCTTATTAGGGGTGCTGGTTGGAAATATATTTAGTGTTATATTAAGTACAGGCTTTGTCATTCCTTGGTTCTGGGTGATTACAGGCATTGTAATTTGCTCGGGGGTTGGACTGGCAGCAGGGATCTATCCAGCTATGAAAGCAGCTGCATTAAACCCAATTGATGCATTGAGGTACGAATAACAAAATTCATCATTGCTGATCAAATCACTAAAGACGTCAAAAAAGTAATTGATAAATTAGTAGTATTAAATGATAAAAAAAACGCCTCCAAATTTTGGAGGCGTTTTTAATTAGAACAATTCAATCAATTAGAAGAACTAATGCATCTAGTTGATATATTATTTAGGATCTAATGCTTGTTTGATTCTGTCTTGTAAGTCAGTGATATGATTTACAGCACTTGCATCTGTAGCAGTTGCTTTAGCAGCTTGCAATGTAGCAGACAATTTTTTCAATTGTGCTTTTGCTTCAGATACCACATCTGTATTTTCTACATCTGCACTTGGTACGCCGAAACGAATCCCGCTAGCAGCAGCAGCTGCTGCTGAAGCCTTTGGATTCAGCATTTCGTCTATTTGACTCACAAATGTTTTTTGTAAATTTCTACGATAGATATCTGCCTTACTTACATCACTGAATAATCCTTTTCTTAAATCGTCCATCATCTCATTCAATGCATAAGAACTTGCACCAAATCTTGTTTGACTTGTGGTGATACGATACAATCTATTTTTATCCAACAGTGATTTTAAAATACTTGTTTGAATAGTTTGCACACGCTCATTACTTACTGGATTTGCAAACTTATTTAAAATAGATGCATCTAATAACCACTTAGGTGTAGTAAATAATTGTGTATGGAAAAATTGCATTGCTTGTTTTTGAGCTGCAACTGTTGTTGGTGTATACACATCGCCTTTTTCTTCTACACTTTTAAATGTTTCTTGAACACCACCCACATTTCTTAACACATGGCCCATGTATCTATTAAATTGACCAACTACTTGACCATACATTTGACTTAAGTTTTCATAACGATCACCCTCTTCCTTTGTCCACTCTGGTAAGTTCACTAAGATTCTTTTCAAATTCTTAATGCCATATTCACTTGCCAACATTGCATTATCACCTAAGTCTTCTGTTTGAGCTCTTGGATCATCATTTCTACCTTCACCACCAAACCATACTCTTGGGTTCTTGCTTAAATTGTCAATAATCCATTTGTTATTGATCTTGCGATCTTCTTGCGCATCATTGATGCCAGTGTAAGTATAACCCCATTGAATCGCCCATTTATCATAGTCGCCTATTCTTGGGAACAATCCAGATTGTGCAATCTTATCTTCGGGTTGTGCTACATAGTTAAAGCGCGCATAGTCCATGATAGAAGCTGTGTGACCATTTGCTTCTACCCAAGTTTTATCTCTTAATTTTTCTACAGGCGTTTTACTTGAACTACCCATATTATGTCTTAAACCTATGGTATGACCAATTTCATGAGAGGATACAAAACGAATTAAGTTCCCCATTAATTCATCATCAAAATGCATTTTTCTTGCTGCAGGATCTACTGCTGCAGTTTGCACCATATACCAATCGTGTACTAAGCTCATTACATTGTGGTACCAACCTACATGGCTTTCTAAAATCTCACCACTACGCGGGTCATGCACTTGAGGACCATATGCATTTTCAATATCAGAAGCAAAATAACGAATCACAGAAAAGCGTGCATCTTCCAAGCTCATCGTGCTATCATTAGGCCATTCTTTACCTTGGATGGCATTTTTCCATCCTGCTTTTTCAAATGCTGCATTCCAGTCATTTACACCAGCGATCAAATAAGGCACCCATTTTTTAGGGGTTGCAGGATCCACATAATAAATAATTGGTTTGATGGGCTCTACTAATTCGCCTCTCTTATATTTTTCAAGGTCTTGAGGTTTTGGCTCTAAGCGATAACGAACCGCAAAAACTTGATTTTTTACTTTTTGTTGGTCATCAGAGTATTCCACAAAATTATCTGCAAAGTAACCCACTCTTGAGTCAAATAAACGACGACTCATTGGTGTTTTAGGCAATAATAAGATGGATGTGTTCAATTCAAAAGTAACAGCACCAGCGTTTGCAGCTGCTGGGATAAAGCTACCACCTGCAGGACTGCCTGGCATAGAAGCACTTGCGTTGTATGTTTTTACTGTCCTAACTTCTAAGTTAATTGGGTAAGCCTTGATGGTTTCGATATAAGAACGATCAGAAGCAAGTCCAGATAGGTTAAAGTTTCTCTTCTCAAAACTGCTCAAACTAACGGCTTGGTTGTCTCCTTTAAAGAAGTCAGTTACGTCAATAATAGAACTAGAGGAGTCTTTTCCATAAGCTTTTACGTCAAAAGCAGCTACAATAGGATCTAAGTAAGAGTTTTTAACTGCTTTTGCAATGGTTTGGGTAGAATCCGCCCTACTAATTAAGGATACCACACGCATGAAAATACGGTTATTAGGCCCTTTTTCGAATTGGATTGTTTGCTCGTTGACTTGTTCACCGCCATATTTTCTAGCGCCACCAGCCACTTTCGAATAACGCGTAACAGCAATGAGCTCTCTACCCAAAAGGCTGTCTTGGATATCAAAGTAGAACTTATCGTCTTGCAAGTGCACTGTAAAGACCCCTTTTTGGGTTACAGCCTTCTTGGTGATGAATTCTTTAAAGGATTTTGGGCCAGTT
>JBILAW010000025.1:0-16674 GCA_044354025.1 Sediminibacterium sp. | reverse complement strand
GACAATTACAAAGATTGTCACCTCAGCAAATCCAATTGATGAAGTTGCTTCAAATTCCTAGTGCACAGATTGAGCAAAGAATTAAAGAAGAATTAGAAGAGAACCCAGCTTTAGAAGTGGATGTAGCACTTTTGGAGTCAGATTTTACATCCCCAGAAGAAATGAATGATGAGTTGTTGCAGGATATGCATGATGATGAGGAAGCGGTGCCTGTAGATGAATTTGAGATGAGCAATGAAGAATTAAGTGAGTACAGTTATGATGATGAAGTAGCAGATTATAAAACTAGAGATGATTTTTACCCTGAACTCGATAATGACAAAGTGATTCCGATTAAAGCGGAACAGAGTTTGCACGAGGTGCTGATGGATCAATTAAGTATGCTAGCGCTGGATGAAAGAGGATTTAAAATAGCAGAACAAATTATTGGCAGCTTAGATGATGATGGTTATTTAAGAAGGGCAATGCAATCTATTGCAGATGATCTAGCTTTCAAGCAAAGCATGATGGTGGAAGAAAAAGAAATTGAGCAAATATTAAAACAGGTCCAAGCCTTTGATCCAGTAGGGATTGCTGCAAGAGATTTAAAAGAATGCTTATTAATTCAATTACGCAGAAAAGGAGAAGGCGAGTCTGCACATTTATCGGATAGTAAAGGCAAATTGTATTCAGATGATGAAGCAAAAAAAATTGCCATGCTCATTCTAGAAAAATATTTTGAAGAGTTTACAAGAAAACATTATGATAAAATTCAAAAGAGCTTACACTTAGATGAATTAGGAATGAAGGAAGTATTGCATCAGATTCTAACCCTGAATCCAAAGCCAGGTGCGGAGACAAGCTATACCAACGAAGCAGAAATGTATATCATTCCAGACTTTACAGTTTTAATCAATAACGGTAAATTAGAATTAACATTGAATAGTCGCAATGCACCACCACTCGTGATTAGTGATGATTATAAATTGATGCTAAAAGAGTATGAGGGTGGTAAAAAACAGGATAAGTCTCAAAAAGAAGCTGTCTTTTTTATCAAGCAAAAAATAGATTCAGCAAAATGGTTTATTGAGATGATCCTGCAAAGACAACAGACTTTATTGTTGACAATGAATGCTATTTTAGAGTATCAGTCTGCTTTTTTCTTGAGTGGAGATACCACATCCCTTCGCCCAATGATTTTAAAAGACATTGCAGAAAAAACAAATTTAGATGTCTCCACAGTGAGTAGGGTGGCCAACAGTAAGTATGTTCAAACCGAATTTGGCACTTATTTATTAAAATATTTCTTTAGTGAATCTCTGACAACAGATAGTGGTGAAGAAGTGAGTACTAAAGAAGTGAAAGCGATCCTTTTGGAATTAATAGAAGGAGAAGATAAATTAAAGCCATTGAGTGATGATGAGTTAACCGATCAATTGCAAGAAAAAGGCTACAATATTGCAAGAAGAACAGTCGCAAAATATAGAGAACTTTTAAATATACCTGTCGCAAGACTTAGAAAAGAATGGTAGCCAAAACAACTATGGAAAATCCCCAACCTAAAATAGTACAATACATTGCACATTTATTGTCTTATGTGTTTCATCCGCTATTTATTCCTACTTATTTTTTTCTTTATTTAATGCAAGTATTGCCATTTGAGTTTGTGGGAATTACTGATTGGCAATTAAAAATGCGATTATTCAGTGTGGCTTGGTTGACTGCATTTTTTCCAGCTTTTGCGGTTTTCTTATTATGGAGATTAAAATTAAGCGACAGCATTTTCTTAAGAACTCAAAAGGAAAGGATTATTCCCTATGTGATTACCATGTTTTTTTATTGGTGGATGTATTACCTCAGCAGAAATTTCACAGACCAGCCGATTGCTTTAAAGTTTTTTTATTTAGGCATATTTGTGGCAAGTGCCATTGGCATGACGGTCAATAATTTCATGAAAGTAAGTCTGCACGCAATGGGTATTGCTGGGTTGACAACTGCTATCCTTTTAGTTAGTGTATTTTATCCAGTCAATAACGCAATTTGGGTGCTATTGGCCGTGGTCTTAGTAGCATTGGTGATTAGTGCAAGATTGATTGTGAGTGATCATAGTAAACAAGAATTGTTAGTCGGGTTATTCATAGGGGTGTTCACTCAGGTGGCTGCTTATTTATGGGTTGTCTAATTTAAAATATAGATTATGTGGTATCGTTTAGGTCAAAATATATTAAAGTATAAAAAAACGTATTTATTTTTTATACTCCTTAGTACGGTTGTAATGGGGTATTATGCTGTTCAGGTTAAATTAAGCTATGAGTATACCAAAGCCATCCCTTCTGACAATCCTAAGTTTGTTGTCTATAATGATTTCGTAAAAAAATATGGGGTAGATGGAACCACAGTTGTAGTTGGTTTTAAGACGGATCTATTTTATACAAAAGATTTTTTTAACCAAGTAGATGATTTGCACAAGGCGATTAAACAAAATACTGCAGTGGCCGAAGTCATGAGTATTCCAACTGCCTATACCATCACAAAAGATAGTGTTGAAACTAAGTTCAATGCTGTGAAGATCTTCCATGCACCTTATACAAGTGATAGTTTATTGCTTGCTGATCAAGCTGTTTTTGAGAACCTGCCTTTTTATAAAAACTTGTACTATAATCCAGATAGCAATAGTTATATCATGGCTGTCTCCTTTATTGCCGATTCTATCAATAGTGGTTCTAGAACAAAAATTATTGGTAGCATTCAAAATGAATTAGATCGCTTTAGTCAATCTACTAAAACCGAAGTGCATATAAGTGGGTTACCATTTATCAGGACCATTATGGCTGATCGTATTAAAAAAGAGATGCTTTGGTTTTTGATTGGGTCGCTGGTCTTATCTGCCATTACTTTATTAATTTTCTTTAGGTCTATATCAGCTACCATCATGAGCTTGGCAGTAGTCTTGATGGGTGTAATTTGGAGTTTAGGCACCATGGTGTTATTGGGTCAAAAGATCACTTTATTGACTGCATTGATACCACCATTGATTGTTGTGATTGGCATTCCTAACTGTATCTATTTTTTAAATAAGTACCATACTTCCTATAAAGAAACAAATGACAAGGACAAGGCACTTGTGCAAATGGTGGGCAGGATGGGGGTGGTGACTTTATTCTGTAATATTACTGCAGCCATTGGCTTCTTTGTATTTGCTTTAACCAAAAGTCCTTTGTTGAAAGAGTTTGGATGGGTATCTGGTTTAAACATTATGATTTTATTTTTCATAAGCTTGTTTTTTATACCTCCAGTACTTTCTTATTTGCCTGCACCAAAACCAAAACATGTTCGCTATCTAGACAATCTATATCTAGAAAAAATATTGCTTAAAATAGAACGTTGGGCATTTACGCATACTAGGTGGGTTTTTAGTATCACCATCATTGCGGTTATTGTTTCTTTATTAGGTGTATTGCAAATTAAAAAAGAAGCTTTTATTGTAGACGATTTACCAAAGCAGGATAAATTATACACCGACTTAAAATGGTTTGAACAACATGCAGGTGGGGTGATGCCTTTAGAAATTTTAGTAGATACTAAAAAAACAAATGGTTTAATTCGATCTATCAAACCATTAGAGCAAATAGAGGAATTCAATACTTTCATGTTGGAACAACCGGAATTAGGTAAGCCATTAGGTTTACTAGAAGGTATTAAATTTGCTAAGCAAGCATTTTATGATGGAGATAGTTTATCCTATGCTGTTCCAACGGGAACCGAAATGGCATTTATTGGTCCCTATTTTGCTAGTGCCGCTCCAAAAGAAGGCATCAAAATGACGGCGAACAATCCAGCACAACTTTTGAATAAATTTATTGATACGGCTAAGCGCCAGACTAGAATCAGTGTCAATATGAAAGATATTGGAAGTGCTAAGCTTCCAGTTTTATTGCAAAAAATAGATAGTGCCTCCAATGCCATCTTTGATACAGCAAAATACAATGTAGTTATAACAGGTAGTAGCGTGACATTTTTAGAAGGCAGTAATTTTATTGTAAAAGGATTGGGAGAGTCCATTTTCTGGGCCTTTTTATTGATTGCGATTTGTATGATTTTCTTGTTTAGATCTTTCCCAATTTTAATTTGTTCTTTAATCCCCAATATTGTGCCATTGTTCATCACAGCTGGTATCATGGGCTGGACGGGTATTTCATTAAAACCTTCTACGGTTTTGGTATTTAGTGTGGCATTGGGTATTGCGATAGATGTCACTATCCGATTCTTAGTGAACTATAAACAGGAATTACCTCATTTAAACTATCAAGTGCATACCACATTGGTACAAACAATCAAGCATACAGGTATCAGTATCATCTATACGTCTCTGGTATTAGTGGCAGGATTTATTATATTCTGTTTCAGTGATTTTGGAGGCACGAAAGCGCTGGGTTGGTTGACTTCAATCACATTAGTCGTAAGTACGCTTACTAACTTAGTATTGCTACCTGCATTGATTAAAGCTTTTATAAAGACAAAATAGTACTGAATTTAAAAATACAAGGCATAAAAAAGCGCTTCATGCATGAAGCGCTTTTTTTATTAGGATGATTTCAATAAAATTGAATTCAACTAAAATTTGCTATAAATGAACTAAGGAAGCAATTGTTTTAATGTGTTTTGTAAAGCACTGCCTCTTAAGTCTGTTGCAATAATTTTTCCTGTTGGGTCTAATAAAACATTGAATGGAATGCCTTGAATTTGATACGTACCCACTACAGTACTTTCCCATTTCTTTAAATCACTAATTTGTAACCAATTTAAATTGTCTTGTTGAACTGCTTCTAGCCAATCTGCTTTATCATCATCCAATGAAACTCCAAGAATAGTGAAATTCTTAAGTTTAAATTGCTCATAGGCGGCAACCACATTTGGATTTTCTCTTCTACAAGGGCCACACCAGCTAGCCCAAAAGTCCACCAATACATATTTACCTTTTAAGCTACTTAGTGTGATGATTTTTCCTGTAGCATCTTGTAATGCAATTTCTGGGGCCATAGATCCAACTGTAATAGCAGATGCTGGACTTGCTGCCTGGACTTGCCCATTTAATATAGTTACAAATTCAACTAAAGGGGCTGCTTTTGTTTTTTCTGCAACGGCCTTCGCCATAGCAAGTACTTTATTAATTTCCATCGACCTTAAAGCCATGCCTAGAGCAAAGTAAATGAGGGCTGGGCTATTTGAACTATTGATTGTTTCTTCAACATGGTCATTGAGTGCTTTGATCTTTTTATCTTTCTGTTGTTGTAGGTAAAAAATAGTACTATCTTTTCCGTTGCTTTGTTGCAAATTGTCTAAAGCGTAAAGTGTCGCAAACAAGGATGAGTCTTTAGATCTGTAAGATTTCATGTATTGAATCAATGCGGCACTATTCGGAGATCCTTTAACAGTATAATTCGCAAAATTAGCTTCATCTGCATCGATCTGTATTTGCTCCTCATCATTGATGAAGCTAACATCTAATGCTTCTCCACTACTTAGTCTATAAATGCCTTCCTGTTTTGCAATGAATTCAAAATTGTATTTCCCATTAGCATCCAATGTGATAGAGTCCAATGTAATGATTGGCTTTCCGCCATATGGGATTTCCTGTAAAAGAAGCGGTTTGTTCGCTGCATTTTTAATGGTTCCAGAAACACTATAACGAATATCTTGGTTTTTATCTTTGCATCCTGTAAGGACAAATAATAAAATCCCAACAAATACGATGCTCATTTTTTTTATCATAAAATAAATTTCTATTTTGACATAATTGCTTTTACAATAGGTATGTATTTATAAGAGCGATTTGATGGTTGAAAGTACGAGTTCTAATTGACTTCCATCCTGTCCACCAGCTGCAGCTAGGGTCTTTTGACCACCACCACCGCCTTTAATCAATGTGGCAATATGTGTTTTAATCAATTGTGGGGCCTCCCAGTTTTTAGCAGCAACCAATGCATCACTCATTGACAATGCGGCAAAAGCTTTTTCTCCCTCAACGCCAACCAATAAGACCATGACTTCACCTGTTTTTGTTTGAGTGAGTAATTGAGCAGCTTTTTTGTACTGATCCATATTGCTTAAAGTAACTTGTAGTCCTAGGTATTGAACACCATTGATTGTTTCAAAATTATTTTGTTGTGCCTCTACCAATTCGTTGACAAGCATTGCCTCTTGACTTTCTAATAGTTTCTTAAGTTCTTTTTGTTGATGTTGTAATTCAAGTATATAATTTGAAAGCTGATCCATCGAATAAGCACTGGTATCTGTGGATGTCCCTGTTTTATTTAAGCTTGCTGCTATGAGCGCGTTGGCTTCTTCTAATTGATGAACTTGCTTTCTTATTTTATCTTTTGCTTCTTCTTGAAATGCTGCTGCTGCATGTCCCACAACGGCTTCAATTCTTCTTACACCTGCAGCTACTGATGATTCTGCTTTAATCACAAAGTGACCTATTTCGCCTGTATGACCCACATGTGTTCCACCACATAATTCAATGGAATAATTTGGATCCATCACCACCACACGAACACTGTCTCCATATTTTTCTCCAAATAAGGCCATCGCGCCTAAGGCAATTGCTTCGTCTTTACTCATTTCTTTTATGACTACAGGAACATTTTCTTTCACTTTGTCATTCACTAATTTATTTACTGCTACAATTTCCTCGTTGGTCATTTTCGCAAAATGAGAAAAGTCAAATCGCAATTGGTCTGCATGTACTAAACTTCCTTTTTGTGCCACATGTTTTCCCAATACTGTTCTTAAGGCGGCATGTAATAAATGCGTCGCAGAATGGTGTTGGGTGGTATGTGTTCTTAAAGTTCCATCCACTTGGGCCTTTACAGTTGTACCAATAGTAGTTGGCAAGCTATCTGTAAAATGAATGAATAAATTATTTTCTTTTTTGGTATCTGTTACAGCAAGCGCAGTGCCATCTTCAAATATAAAATGACCCTTATCGCCCACCTGACCGCCACTTTCGGCATAAAAAGGCGTTGCTGCTAATACCCATTGGTAGGCTTCTTTACCTTTTGCCTTGATACTTCTATACTTCACAATCTTTGTAGTCGCTTCGGTGTTCGTATATCCAATGAAACTTGTTACAGCATCTTCACCCACTTGAATCCAGTCGCCTGTATCAATGGCTGTTGCGGCTCTACTTCTGTCTTTTTGTTGTTGCATCTCTTGTTCGAATCCTGCCTCGTCAATTGAAAGTTCATTTTCACTTGCAATCAATCTTGTTAAGTCCACCGGGAATCCAAAAGTATCAAACAATTCAAATACCAATTGACCTTCTACGACACTATTTTTTGCTTGGGTATGAATGATGTCATCCATACGTTTTAATCCTTTTTCCAAAGTTCTTAAAAAGCCTTCTTCTTCCTCTTTAATCACCTTGGCTACAAATTCTAATTGTTGTTTTAACTCAGGAAATACATGCTCAAATTGATTTGCCAATAAGGGCATTAGTTGAAACAACAAAGGACGCTTATAATCCAAATAAGAGTAATAGTAACGCACAGCCCTTCTTAAAATTCTTCTTATCACATAACCTGCACCTGTATTAGAAGGCAATTGACCATCTGCAATGGCAAAAGCAATCGCACGAATATGATCTGCTAGTACACGAAAAGCAACTGCTTCCTTGCTATCACCAAAATCATACACTTTACCTGTGATTTTTGCAACTTCATCTATGGTGCCTGTAAATACATCTGTATCGTAATTGCTTTTTTTATTTTGTATTGCACGAACCAATCTTTCAAAACCCATCCCCGTGTCTACATGTTTATTAGGCAAGGGTTCAAGGCTACCATCTTTTTTACGATTGTATTGCATGAACACATTGTTCCAAATTTCAATGACTTGAGGATGGTCTTTGTTGACTAGATCACGTCCTGGAACCAATGCTATTTCTGCATCCGGTCGCATATCTATATGAATTTCACTACATGGTCCACAAGGTCCTGTATCACCCATCTCCCAGAAATTATCTTTTTTATTGCCGTAAATAATTTTATCTACAGAGACCCATTTTTTCCATTCTTCTAAAGCAATACTTGAAGGTGGTAAATTTTCTGATGCATCTCCTTCGAATACACTTACATACAATCTATTTGGGTCCAAATGATATACCTTGGTTAATAATTCCCAGCTCCATGCAATGGCTTCGGCTTTAAAATAATCGCCAAAGCTCCAGTTGCCCAACATTTCAAACATCGTGTGGTGGTAAGTATCTACACCCACTTCCTCTAAATCATTGTGCTTCCCACTTACCCTTAAACATTTTTGGGTATCTGCAATTTTAGGATGCTTGGGTGCTTGGTTGCCTAAAAAATAATCCTTGAATTGGTTCATGCCCGAATTGGTAAACAATAAGGTGGGGTCGTTTTTTACAACAATAGGGGCGGATGGAACAATGACATGTCCTTTAGATGCGAAAAAATCTAAAAACTGTTGTCTTATTTCTGAACTCTTCATCATGGGACGTTTTTTTAAGCTTTGGGCTGAATAAAAAGCTATCTTTGTAGCGTTTCTAATCGTCTTCAAAGGTAAGCATTTGAGCCTTTTTTTGGGACTTTAGAAGGCAAATAATCATGCTACATGAAGAAAATAAAATATTTCTTTAACACCCATACTTTAAGGTTCGAAAAAATCGAAGTGCCCCTTAAAGTAAGGCTTTTACAAACAATCGGGTTTATCATTGCATCTATTGCAGTGGGGGTCCTTTTTGTGGCTATTTTGTTTAAATTTATCGACTCCCCTAAAGAAAGGTTATTAAGACAACAAAACACTGCATACAAAGAGAGTTATGCCGTTTTGCAAGAAAGAACAAAGCAATTGGAGCTACAGATGGTGGAATTGGAACAAAGAGACAATGAGGTCTATCGTTCTATTTTTGAAGCAACACCTATTCCGGACAGTGCAAGGGTAAAAGAAATGTCGGCTAAAAATGAAATTCGTTTAATTCAAAGTTTATCCAATACAGAATTGATTGAGAATATGCGTAATCAATTGAATAATTTAAGTTTAAGGATGTCTTTTCAAGGCCAGTCTTTTGCTGAAATTACGACGATGGTGAAGAACAAAGAAAAATTATTAAGAGCTATTCCAGCCATCCAGCCGGTAAGTAATAAAAATATGAAACGTGTTGCTTCGGGATTTGGTTATCGAATTGATCCAGTATATAAAGACTTTAGATTGCATGCAGGATTGGATTTTTCTGCACCAACTGGTACCCCAATTTATGCGACATCGGATGGGGTGGTTCAGGTTGCAGGATTCAATACAGATGGCTATGGTAATAAAGTGATTATTAATCACGGCTATGGTTTTCAAACTTTATATGCACATATGGTTCGTGTAAAAGCAAAAGCTGGACAGTCTGTTAAAAGGGGAGAAGTGATTGGCTATGTTGGAAGCACAGGTAAGAGCACTGGATCCCATTTGCATTATGAAGTGATTAAACGAGGTACTAAAGTAGATCCTGTATATTATTTCTTTAATGATTTAACGCCTGCTCAATTTGATCGCTTATTAAAAGAAGCAGCAGCAAATAAACAAAGCTTAGACTAATGGATCCAGAAGTAATGGCATTTTTAAATAGAATATCCAGGACCATTGGCTTTACGCTACTTTGGATGGGATTGAATTCTACATTGGGCATCATGCTCGGCTACGCCTTTGTAGAAGCTAGCTGGCAATGGTATAATTATTTGTATTATTTTTTCTTGCTACTTAGTTCAGCAGGCTATTTCTTTTTACTATACAAAATATGGAAAGATCCAATTGACTTTTCCCACTAAATAGTAGTGTAGTTTATTAACTACTATGGTCTAAAATAATCTTCCATTCCCCATTTATTTTTTTGAGAAGTATCGTGTAATGTCCACTCACATTTCCGACTGATCTAGTCAACTCCCATTTTCCAATAACGCTATAATAATCTTTGTTCAGAGGATCTACGGAAAGTAGTGTGAATTTTAATACACCCATATAGGCTTTATCCGGATAATTCTTTTTATAGTTCTCTAGGGTTTTATTGTATCCGTAAGTCACGCCATCTTTTCCCACAAACATTAAACTATCGTTTTCCCAATAGCCTTGCATGAATTGATTGACATCACCTTTATTCCAAAATTCAACTTGTGCTGATAATAATTTTAAAATTGCTTGCTCGTCTTTAGACTGTGCAAATGCATTTTGGGTAAACAATACAAGTAACAAAAAGAGTAGTTTCTTTAGCATGATTTTATGTTTAGTTGGATAAAATTGAACTCAAAATAAGTATTTCAGCTTAATTTACATCCATGGAGTATCAATTACACTTAAAAAAGGATAAAAAATTTGCCCCTTTATTAGCAGAAGCGAACCATACCATCAAAAAAAGGAAAAATACCCCTATACGCTTGATGGCAAGTATCATTAGCCAGCAATTGAGTACAAAAGTGGCCGCCATTATCTTTAGTCGATTTTTAGCTTTATTTGATGGCAAGGAACCAAGTTGTGAACAGGTATTGAAGTGTACGAATGACCAACTTAGATCCATTGGATTAAGTCAATCTAAAGTCAATTATATTCAAAATGTAGCGCAGTTTTTTTTGGAACATCAAATTACAGACAAGCAATTGTATAAAATGGAACCAGATGCAATTGTTGATCTATTAACACAAATTAAAGGCGTAGGCAATTGGACAGTTCAAATGTTAATGTTATTTAGTCTGGGTCAAGAAGATGTCTTTGCTGTGGATGATTTAGGCATTCAGCAAGCCATGACAAGATTGTATCAAATAAAGTACGAGACTAAAAAAGAGCTACATTCAAAAATGATTACTATTTCAAATAAATGGACGCCTTATAAAAGTTATGCTTGTTTGCATTTATGGCAATGGAAGGATCAAGGGGCTATTTAAATAAATACTAGACTGCACTATTCTAGTTCAAACTACTTACTGGCTTTGTACAATGGATGTTTAATATCATGGTAAAATGCAAATTGCCATCCTGCTTCTTGTCCTTGTTCCCACCACTTTTGTCTCCATTCCATGGCTAGTTTTCCATCCATATCATATTTTGCTACAAATTTTGATTTGAGTTGTTGTAATTGTGGTGCTACATCTGCACCAAAGAAAAAGATTTCATTGTCCTCTTTGATCCACGCAACTTGATGATTAGGACAATGTCCACCTGTAAGCAAATAATGAATTGTACCATCAATTACACCTTGATCATCAGTTAGCCAAACTACTTTTGAAAAATCAGTTAAGAATTCGAATTGTTCTTTGATATAAGAGGCAGTTGGATTGTTCATTGCCAAATCAAACTCTCTTTTTTGAACATAATAAGTGGCATAAGGAAAACTCACATAACGTTCTTTAGATATTGCATCAATATAACTCATCCCTCCAGCGTGGTCCTTATGTAAATGACTCATAAACACTTTAGTCACGGAGCTTGGATTGATTCCAATCGCCATTAAATTTTCATGAATTTGCAATACGTCTTGTTGGTTCATGTATCCTAATCCAGTGTCCAATAAAATGATATCCTTTTCTGTAACAACTACAAATGGCTGTATCTCCACAAGGATGCTTCCTTTGGGACGATCTTGAATCTGCTCTCTTTGGGTATCGAATGGAACAAAAACTTTCGTTTGATCAATGCTAAAACTGCCTTCTGATAATGGATAAATACGCATACTGCAAAAATACAATTATCGAAGTACCATTTGTCTATCTGCGTCTAATCTTAATAAAATAAATACCAACGCAGTAAAAGTAAGTAAGGAAGAGCCGCCATAACTGATCAATGGCAATGGAATACCTACCACAGGAAATAGGCCAATGGTCATACTGATATTGACTGCAATATGGAAAAAGAAAATTCCGACAACACTATATGCGTAGACTCTAGAAAAAGTACTTCTTTGTCGCTCTGCAATTCGGATGAGTCTAAATAAGAAAAATAAGTACAAACCTAAAAAAGTAAATGTACCTACAAATCCAAATGCTTCTCCAATAGAAGTAAATATGAAATCTGTATTTTGCTCAGGTACATACTTGCCTCTTGTTTGTGTCCCTTTTAAAAAACCCCTTCCCCAAAAACCACCAGAACCAATTGCGATTTTACTTTGTTTCACATTGTAGTCGTCTGGCTTTCTACTTTTTTTCCCACTTTCAGCTAAACTAGCTGCAGCTTTTTTATTCAAACTACAGTCGTAATCTTTTCCAAGCATGCTATAAATTCTAGTTGAATGATAGCATTCTAAAACATTATTAAAAATATAGGGTACTGCAAAACGAACAGTACCAACACTAATCATCCAAATACTTAATATGACAATGATGATTTGTTTATTGCGTTTTAAACGTTTGCCAAAATACAATAAAATAACTCCTGTAATGACCGTTAAAATAATGGATAATAGGGTAGGCTCTAATAATAAGGTTGCAATGACTAAGATCGCGAAAGAAAGTAAGATAATAAGTATAATTGGCGGCAAACCCTCTCTATACATCGCAAATACATATGCACTATAAACTAAAGCCAATCCTAATTCATGTTGACCAATAGACAAGATGGCTGGTATGGCGATCATTGCTCCTGCAATTAAATGGGATTTAAGTTTTGTAAAATCGGTTTCTGGCCTTGAGATGAATTTGGCTAATGCAAGGGCAGTAAAAACCTTGCACAATTCAGCAGGTTGTAAATTAAATCCTCCTGCAATGGGTATCCAACTTTTTGATCCATTGATTTCTTTTCCAATTAAAAAGGTGGCCAACATTAACAGAAGACCACTTGCAAATAAGATATTGGCTAAGGCGGTAAAAACCTTGCTGTCTGTTAATAAAATAAATATCCCAACAAAAGAACAGAAAATTAAAAAAAAGAATTGTTTACTATAACTTGTTTTGCCACTTATAAAACTTGTTGCCCAATTGGAATTAGGATTGTATTCAACCATGAAAATCGCAAGGAGGCCAATACATGCCATCAATAAGTATAAAACAATCACAGCAAGGTCTGTACCTTTTGAAAAATTATTATCGTAGTTAGATGCCATAGTTTATGGATTGAGCTTTTTCTTTTTATCGGCATTTGGAAGCAAGCTATCCTTATTTGTTTTATCCGTATTTGGCAATGGGGCAGGCGGGTTGGTATCCGTTGTTTTTGTTTTCACCACACCTTCTGCTAACATCTCCATATCCCAAACGTCTGATAATTCATCGTTATTGTATTCGATAGGGGTGAGATAAGCAGCCTTATTGTTTCGAACATACCAGTTTTTAATGGCTTGTGGCATTAAGTCAACTTGAGCAAGGTTATCTGCTTTCAATTGACTTTCTTTTGTGAGTGTATCATTTAAATATTGTTCCATTAATAATCCACCGATTGGCCCTGCCCAGGTAGATCCATATCCTGCATTTTCTACAATCACTGCAACTGCAATGGTAGGATTGTCTTTTGGTGCAAAGCAAACAAATAAGGAGTGGTTTTTCCCGTGTGGATTTTGTGCTGTTCCAGTTTTAGCACAATATTCATGACCAGGTACTTTAATGAATGCAGCAGTTCCGAATACCGTCACATCATGCATACCTTCCTTTATCACATCAAAATATTCCTTTGGGATTTTTGTTATTTTTTGTTTGGTTCTAAATGGGGCTAATTGTGCGGCTTCTTCTTCGGTCTCATATTCAATACTATCTACAAAATGGGGTGTATAATAATAACCTTCATTGGCAATGAATGCCATTGAATTAGCTAGTTGCAAAGGTGTTGCGGTCATTCTATCTTGACCAATTCCTAGTGTTAACATATAACAACTATTCCAATACTTTGGATTCCCAAAGTCTTTACTGTATTGCGCCGTATCAGGAATATTGGCTTTGTTTTCACTAGGTAAGTCGATGCCGAGTTTACGACCAAATCCAAATGCGTTCATATATTCTTTCCACTTAACATATCCTGCTTTTGCAGAACTGTATTTTGGATTGTCAATAGCCATTCTAAACACTTGTAAAAAATAAGAGTTACAAGAATAAGCCAATGCCAATTGTAAATTTGCTGCGTGTCCAGCATTATGGTGTTCACATTTTCTTGGGTCACCACAAGCGCCATAAGATCCAAAACAATTGTATCCAAAATTTGGTGTAATCAAACCCTCGTCCAATGCAATCAAAGCACCTAAAGGTTTAAATGTGGAACCTGGAGGATATTGTCCTTTAATGGCACGATTGTATAAAGGTCTAGCCGTATCTAATAGTAACCTGCCAATTGTTTTTCTTCTTTGACTACCCGTTAATAAATTTGGATTGTAGCCTGGACTAGCAGCCATGGCAATCACACCGCCCGTTTTAGGGTTGATTGCAACGGCACTTCCAATTTTATTTTGTAATAATTTTTCTGCAAGTTGTTGGACTTGAACATCCACGCTTGTATATAAATTTTTTCCTGCAATGGCAGTTGTATCAAATTCTCCTTTTTCATAGGGGCCTTGAATCTTTCCTTTGTTGTCTCTTAAAAAACGTTTCACCCCTCTTTGGCCCATCAATACAGTTTCATAATTTTTTTCTAATCCAGTCATGCCTGCATAATCCCCCATCTCGTATCCTTCTGATTCATGCTTCTTTAAAAAGTTCACATCTACTTCTGCCACATAACCCAATACATGTGCTGCTGTATTGTAAGGATAACTTCTAATGGAACGCTCTGATAAAGAGAAACCAGGGAATCGGTATAAGTTTTCGTTTAATTGCGCGTAAATTTCAGGCGTTAAGAATGGTTCAAAGACACCAGCTTTCACCCTAGTATTTCTGATAATCGCTTCGACAATTCGCTTGCTATATTCTGCTTTATCAATCTTTAGTATTTCGCATAATGCTGCTGTATCTACTCCTTTAGCCTCATTAGGAATCACCACTAAGTCATAACTAATGGTATTTTCTAAAAGTGCTCTCTTTTTTCTGTCGTAAATGATACCACGATCTGGGTAAATGATTTTTCTAAAAATGGCATTATTGTCTGCAGCCAATTTATATTTATTAGAAACAACTTGAAGACTTACTAATTGTCCTACAATCAGAAAAAAAACAGTACCAATAATAATTTGAATAATGACCCCTCTATTCTGATTGTATACGGACATGTTTTATCTTTTTAGCTTCCTTCTGTTCAGTAAGAGTTCTGCTAGTAAAATTAATAGCATACTCATCCCACTTGTAAAAAATACTTTTCCTATGAAATATACAAAGTCACCAAATTGCAACCACTCTAATACAACTAAATAAAAGTGGTGTATAAAAGTAATTGAAAAAATATAAATCATAAAAGGTCCCCATCCCATGGTACCAATACTTGGCTCCTTGGATAATTCCTCCGATACTTCTTGTGCTAATAGAATATTTAAAATAGTTGGTCTAATGTATCCAATCAATGAAGCTGCTGCTGCATGAAGTCCTGGGGTATTTGTAAACATATCTAAAGTGTACCCAATCGCAAAACCCAATAAAGTAGTCGCTATTCTGCTTGTGCCAAATGGCAACCAAAGGATAAAAATAAAATACAAATAGGGTGTAATGAATTGATGGATGGGTGGAATTTCATTCAAAATGATAATCTGTATCAACAAGAGTAGTATAAATCTCGCACTATTTTTTAGAAGATTATTCATTGCCTTCCCCCTTTTGCTCTATATCGGCTTGAGCTTCCATTCTTTTATTTTGAACTAGGTATACAAATTCTAAATTATAAAAATTGGTAGCAGATTTAATATTCAAAGTCAAGAAATTGCTAGAAGGGTCCTTAATAATACTTGTAACCCTCCCAATCATCAATTGTGCAGGGAAGCTAGAGGAGTAGGGGCTTGTCAATACAGTGTCTCCTATTTTAGGAGAAGCGCTTTTTGAAATATTTTTTAAAGATAAAATATCTGGACTCTTTCCATCCCATTCTATACTACCAGCAATTCGATCTCTTTTTAACATGGCACTTACTTTACTATTACGGTGCAATAAGCTCATGATTTTACTATAGTTGTCATTCACCTCAACCACCACACCTACAATCGATCCATCAGGACTAATCACTGCCATGTCTTTCTTAACACCTTGTAAAGCGCCACGTTCAATCGTGATATAATTCTTTTGAAGGGTAAAACTATTGCCCACCACTTTGGCTGGGTAGTAAAAGAATTTTCTAATTTTCTCTAAACTGTCTTTTCTTAAAATCAAAGTACCAGATTTTACACTGGTATCATAAGGCACAAAATTTTGAGCAAGTTCATTTCTTAGTGCTACATTTTCTGCCACTAATTTTGCATTGGTTGCTTTTAAATTAAAAAAGTACGCCCACTCATTGTATTTAGAATTCACAGTTCCAGCCACAGCATTGTTCCAATTGCCAAAAAATGTTTGGTGTGATTTACTGTAAGAAGACAACATGACCAATGACACTATTTGAAGTATCAGAAAACTAAAGAAAGTAAAATTTTGTCGTATGAACCCAATGATATTCTTCATTTGGTATTATCTCATAATAAATGGAAAACGTTGGTAGTTTTTCAATGCAATGCCTGTTCCACGCACCACACTCTTTAAAGGATCGTCCGCTACATGAACAGGTAATTTAATTTTTGAACTCAATCTTTTATCCAAACCTCTTAAAAGC